>JANMIM010001243.1:0-18530 GCA_031375795.1 Bacteroidota bacterium | reverse complement strand
CACCACATCGATCACCGTGACACCACCGGTGGGCATTCCCCTGCGGTCGATCAGGATCCTCTACCGACCAGGGGTCGGCACCAACTCGACCAATGCCTATTATTCCGTCGGCACCCACCCCGCGGTACAGTACATCTCGATCAGCAACCTCACCATGACACCCACGGGTGGTGGTTGCACCGTGCTTGCAGCAGGATTGGAAGCCTTTGAGGCCGAGGAAAAGCCCGACGGGAATCTCATCACTTGGAAAACAGCGCCAGACTTAGTCGCGGGAAGTTTTGTACTCGAACGCAGCGAGGATGCTGTTCATTATCAAGCCATCCACTTGGAATATCTCCCCAGCAATGGCCGCGGCTCCCAAGACCATGCAGCAATGGATCGCTCGCCCTATCCCCTCACGTATTACAGGCTGTCCAGCACCGATGCCAATGGCGAAAGCAGCTTGCTTGGCACCATTTCCGCATCCAACCAGATCATGAAAACGACATTGCTGAGCGTGTTTCCAAATCCATCACATGGGAACTGTAGTTTGCAGACTTTGCTGGATGGGGAGAATGTAATCCAGTTGATGGACGCCACGGGAAAGGAGCTGTGGCACACCACGATCATGGGTGCGCAAGTGCAGCAGGTCGATTGGAGCGGCTTGCCTGCGGGAATCTACCTGCTGGGCACCGCAAATGGCGGTCATGGACAGCATCAAAAATGGGTCATCACACACTAAAGATACAAGAATGAAAATGCTCGGAATATTCTCCCTGATGTTGGTCGCGCTGCTGTCGCCCTCCGTCAATGGCTGCTCGCAGAAGTCGGCTGGTACGCCCCAGGCGACGTTTCAAATGCTCGTGGACGCCATCAAAAACAAGGACATCGACAGCTACGCAGCGTGCTGGTGCAGCGAGACTGCCGAGCGAGAGGGAATGATTTCCCAACTCAAGGCCGATCCCAAACGGTGGGACGAATTACAAGCCATGTTTGTAGGGCCGCTTACCCTCAAGCCCGATGGGGATAGCCATGGAGCCAAGACGCGTAAATTCATTGTCGAGGCACCCGAGGTGCCCGAAGGCAAGGGCATCGGTGGCCTGTCCATGATCGAGGAAGGCGGCGTCTGGAAAATGTACCATTGGTGAAATCGGTCTTGAACGGCTTCATGCACGATCACGCTCACACCGGCATGACCCGACCGCACCCTACATCTCGTCGCTCGTCCAGTTGAACTCACCCCGCAGCAAAGGCAGGCCGCGCCAGTCCAGCGGTGTCAGGCGCGCTGACAAAGTATCTGAGCCCAGTTCACCGTAGAGGCGCTTGAGATGATCCCCCTCGGCTCCATACCAAAGCCAATATTCCTTTTTCGCGATCGGATCCATCACTGTCATGCCGCCCATGGCCTGATCGATCTCCATTGGAAAATCGTGCATCTGGTCGTCCATGCCCTGCACGATCAAATATCCCTGCCGGTGCACAAATACGCGGCGCCAGCGATGCGGCAGGCGCAAGTCGGGCGGTAGCGTGTCTCCGTTCATCACAAACAGCTGGACGTCATAAGCGCCATGGTAGGGTGGGCGAGGGGCCAAGTCATCGTTGAAATTACCGGATTCAAAGTTCTGGCCGACGGCATCAAAGATCAAAGCGCAGACCACCAGCGTCTTGAGCGCCGCGAACCCCAGGCGTTGCCCGCGCAACGCAAACACAGGCGTCCACAATGTGCTTGCAGGCATGGAACGCCCGCGCAGCAGTGCCCACAGGCGCGGCAGGTCGGGCGAGACGATGACGAGGCACAAGCACAGCAGCAGGGAGGAATAGATCTTCACCGAAATGTCGTAGCTCAGGTTTAGCACCAAGACATTGGCCATCACCGTCAGCCCCAAGAGACCACCGGCCAGGCGGCTGCGCTGGAAGAGCAGCAAGAAGCCCACGAGCACCTCCACGAGGCCCGTGAAGACCGAGTAGCTGTGCGACACGCCCGTCGTACTCCAAAACAGCAGGTCGCGCGGCACATGGCCGAGTGGGGTGTAGAGGGTATTGGGCTCGGGCAGGTAAAATTGGGTCTTGAAGACCTTGGCGAAGCCGTAGCTGAGCATCGCCGCCGCCAGGAAGTAGCGTGCCCCCACAAGCAGCAGGTACTGCAGCTTGGGGTAAGCGACAGCGCGACGGTCGCGCCATGCCCAAAGGCTGCTGATCACCATCGCCAACAGGAACATCAGGACGATGTGCAAATACATGAGACGTGTATCGCTCGCAATTTCGGGCAGGTGCGAGTGCACGTGCATCGATCGGGCCACCCCATCGGCGATCGCGGTGGTGAGCGGCGACAGCAGCTTCCCGATGTCTGGCAGGTAGGGCCGGGGGAATGGAAATGTCAGCAATAGGAGGCCCGTCCAGACAAAAACAAACCGGAACAGTTGCCGCTGCATCCCAGACCATCGCAATGTCTCGCCTTCGTCCATGTAAAAAAATGCCTGCCAGCCCTGTAAGTGTTGCTGAATTTGCTGGCTTGGGCTTAAATTAGACAAAAATCAAAGACCATGCGCCGCTTCATTCTCTGGTTTGTATTTTCCCTGGGGCTCTTCAGCTGCCTGCAAGCCCAGACCCGCAAAATCGGGCACCGCAGCCACAGCGGCAGCCGGGAAACGTTTGCGATGCTCATGGGCGAGGAGCACTTGGGCGAAGGAAACATGTTTGACTATCCGGAGTACAATGTCGAGCCCTTTGTCCTAAAGATCCGCAAGCACTACGAGGCCATCGCCAAGCAAAGCCCAGCGGCCAAGGCCGATGCCCCCGCGCCAAGCAAAGGCGACAGCCCCACGTCACCGCCCGACAGCATGCGGGCACCGCAGCCCGGCCCGCCCCCAAGCTCCACAGTTCCGAATTCACCCGTTCGCCCCAAATCCAAGAAAAACCCCAAGGAAGCCGCCCCGATGGCCAGCGAGATCCCCTCACCAGACTTCCTCGTGAAGAGCCGTCCCCATGCCGAGGCAGCAACGCAAGCCACAGGCACGGCCTCCGCAAAGAGCAGCTTATGGCTTTTGGTGGGGCTGTTGGCCTTTCCAGTGGCGCCGGGTGTATTCTTTGCCTCTGCCGTCATGGGGCGCAAGCGCAAAGAGGAATAGGTAAAATGCCCTGCTTTCAAATAAATCCGAAAACGAGTCGTTGTAGTTCCAATTCCTCAAAACGATTGCCACGATGAAGACGCGCGGACTTTTGCTTCTACTCCCCTTGCTTATGATCACCATGGCGGCGACTGCCCAGACCCGCAAGATCGGTCACCGCAGCCACAGCGGCAGCCCTGCCTCGTTTGCGATGCTCATGGACGACGACCATCTGGGGATGCCCAGCGGAGGGTTTCCCAAGATGCTTCCCACGGTGAGCGAGGTCTACCATTTGGAGCCCTGGATCGACAGCCTGCAACGTCATTTTGATGCCAACAGCGCAGGCAAGGGCCAGCGCAGCCCGGGAGATATCGGCCCCTCGACCGTGCCAAATGACGAATCGCCGGCGGAACCAGATTCCACAGCACGCAGCAAAAAACCCAACCGAAACAATCGAAATCAAAAGGAATTGGGGCAAGTCAATGACGAAGTCGATCCAGATGGCGGCAGCGCCGAGGCAGTCAGCCTCGCAA
Organism: Bacteroidota bacterium; assembly: GCA_031375795.1. Classification (GTDB taxonomy): domain Bacteria; phylum Bacteroidota; class Bacteroidia; order J057; family JADKCL01; genus JADKCL01. The sequence continues at coordinate 14,911 of JANMIM010001243.1, read as the reverse complement.
TCTCCACACCTGGCATCGGCAATGGCTCCATGGGCGGCAATACACTCTGGCTGTTGTTTGCATTCCTCCTCTTTCCCGTAGCCCCGATGGTGTTTTGGCTGTCGGTGATCTGGGGAAATCAATCCAAGGTCGCCTGAAAACAGCGCACCACCACGTTTGAATTCCACATTGGATTCACCTGACCTCGACGATGCGGGAGATCATCGCCGCACCGTGCATGGCCCTGAGCAGATAGTTGCCGGGCGGCAGTGTGGTGACATCGACCATGGGGTCAAGCCCCGAGACAAAATGCTTGCCCACTTGGCGGCCATCCATTCCGTAGATCATGACCACCGCGCCGTCTTGCCAGTTGGCGGGTAGGCGCAGGTGCAAGTTTTCAGTGACAGGATTGGGAAACACATCAAGCTGCGGAGCCGTCCGGGCAGCCAGGGATGTGGGCGTGGAGCAAGGGGAAATGCCGCCCGGGAATGCGTTGTAGTCATAACTCATGGCCATGCAGCTCGTCAAGTTCAAAATGGTGGATGCGGCGGTGTCGACAAACGTGGTGAAGGTCGGGTCATAGATGACATGTGCAAACGTGCGCAGGGCGGGGGTGGTGTCGCATTTGAGCTGGGAATTGTTGCGCATGTAGACCACAAGGTTCCAGGAAAAGGCGACATGCAGGCGGGCGCTACCCTCGAGGTAGATGGTATCTGGATTGTTGCCATAATAATACAGGCTGGCATTGTCGCAGACGATGTAGGGGCCCGGCACAAACTGTGTTGGCGTCACGGAGTCAGTCACGCCAAATGCAAATGTGGTGCCACCCACGCGCGGAGCGGGGGTGCATTGTGCGTAGGCCTGCGTGGTGCCGAGGAGGAATGCAAACAAAAGCAAAAGCAGCGAGGGACTATTCTTGGGATGCATACTTGAAAAGAAGGTGAATTTCGATGTATGCAAACTAGTCCAGCCGCAAGGCAAAAACAAACCGATCAATGTACAATATCGACCGCTGCGGCGCTATTTTGATCATGGTGCATGCTGCGCCCTCAGGCTGGCATGCGCCTGCGCTCGCCGGGGAGTGCCTGCACGATGCGCGTGATGTGGCGGCTGATCTCCTCTCCTTTGTTGAGCAACATCAAGTGGGTGCCGCCGCGCACCGGGATGCAATTGCGGATGTAACGGATCGGGAAAATGCGGTCTTGGTCGCCGTGGATGTGGTAGAGTCGAGGTGTGTGGTCATCGTGTCGCCAAGTGACAGCCTTGTCGATGGCCCAGTCGGTGTGGGCATGGTTCAGGTCGCGGCGCATGGCATGGATGAAATCCCGTTCGGTCGCGTTTTGGGGATCGTTCATCCAGGTGTAGGCAAACTTGAATTCCTTGCCGATCTCCGAGGGAATGATGCGGTGCAAGCCAAAGGAAGCCGTGAGCCACATGCCGAGCGGCCGCTCCTTGTAGCTCTTGATGCTGGAAATCAGGATCACCGTCGCGTCGGGGATCAGCTTGGCCATCTCTTGCGCGACGATGCCCCCAAAGGAATAACCCACCAAAATCGGGGCCTCGTCGCCTTGGAGGCTGTCCACCATGCGCGCCGCATAGCCGCGCATCGACTCGTTGGGCTGCGGTTGCAGCCAGTCCAAGTACACGACCTCAAACATTGAAAGGTCCAAGGCCGCAAAAACGCGCCGGTCGGTGGCCACCCCTGGGATCAGATAAAGTCTGCGTTCCATGCAGAATGATACGAAATTCTTGCGAAAAGGTGAAATTCAAATGTTCGACGGGTGCACGACAAATTCGGCACCAGTTCGTCGGCCCTTCCCAAAACAACGCTGAGGGTCGACGAAAGAGCATTTTGATTCAAGATTCGGCACCGCCGAATCGTTGTTTGGCGGCCAACATCGTTCGTCGGCCCACAAACATAACTTTGGGTAGGGCCGGCGAACAGCGTAATTCCCACGCCGACGAACAGCCGCCAGCGAACTTATTTCCCAATGCGACCGAATCCATGGCGCACCCAAGGAGAATGCGTACTTTTGCGATCGGGATCAATACATGTCCATGGCTGCACTAGAAGATGATTTTGTACCACCCTCCAAGGAATTGGTGCGCGAAGTTTCCAAACCCTTCAAGAACTGGTTTTCGCCCAAGCTCTATGGGTTTGAGAAGATCGAGCGGGATCGGCCGGCCTTGTATGTGAGCAATCACACCGTGCTCGGGCTCACCGACGGGCTATTCCTGGGCTTGGAGATGTATTTGGAAAAAGACATCATGCTGCGGCCCCTCGTCGACCACATGCACTGGGAGGTACCGTTTTGGCGCACGCTCATCCGCAACATCGGGATGGTGCCGGGCACGCGCGAGAGCTGCTCGGCGCTCATGGAGGCAGGCGAGCACATCCTCGTGTTTCCTGGCGGGCGCCGCGAGGTCTGCAAGCATCGGGGCGAGGCCTACCAACTCATCTGGCGCAACCGCATCGGCTTTGCGCACATGGCCATCCAGTACCAATACGACATCATCCCCGTCGCAGCCTTGGGCGGCGAGGAGATATTTGACATCCTGGTCGACGCCAGCGACGTCATGAAGTCGCCCATCGGTGCTTGGCTGCAAAACAGCGGCATCGCCGACCGCTACCTCCACGGCGGCGAAAACTTGCCGCCGATCGTCAAGGGCATCGGCCGCACCGTGATCCCCAAGCCCGAGCGCCAATACATCATGGTCGGCGACCGCATCGATACCTCACGGTTTCAGGGCATGGAGATGGAGGAGGAAATGCTCAAAGGCCTGCGCGGCGAGGTCGAGTTGTCGTTTCAAAACATGTTTGAGGACCTGCAAGGCTACCGCAAAAATGACAAGGACGACGAGTGGTGGCGATGGCTGCTCAAGCGCATGTGAGAAAAAATAATTCGACGGCGTAAGGGTCGATGGGGAATCAATTGTCCTAAGGGCAAATGATCTATTCCCAAAGTGTTGTTGATATGAAAATCCCGATTTCTTCGACCGTCATCCGCCCACCTGATCTTGCATTTTTGCAGAGGCAAGGTGCTGCGGAAAATGCCAATGTAAACCGCTCATCGCCCGGAACTTTGCGGCATCCTATTTGCGTATATTTGACATCCAATCCCTGTGAATGATGCGTAAAGAATTTGCTTGCTTGTCGCTGCTGTTGGTCCTGCTGGGCGGATGCAAAAAGGAGGATGAATACATCGTCCCTGACTCCAGCTATGGACTCATCTATACCCAGATCTTCTCGACATCTTGCGCACTGAGCGGCTGCCATGCCGAGGGTCCCCGCAAGAAAAATATATCCGAGGGTATTTATCCGATCTTGGAGGGCGCAAATGTCCACACCAACATCATCAATGCTGCTACCTTCAACACCCAGGCCACCAATGCCAACTTGAAATTGGTGGTGCCCAATCACCCGGAAACCAGCTTTTTGTACCAAAAGATGATCTACGACAGCTCGGCCTACAAGTTTGGGTCGGCGATGCCGGGCGGGGGGCTCACCCTCACCGCCAATCAAATCACCTTTGTGCGGCAATGGATTGCCGCCGGCGCACCCTTGGATGGCCATGTGGCCGACCGTTCACTCATGCAATGATTCACCTTTTCCCAAAAAATACTGCAATGAAAAAGTTCCCTTTTTCCATGCTATTGCTGCTCGTCGCGCTGCTGTCGGCGACCGCTTGCGAAAAAACATTTGATTACAGCAATTCCGAAATCCCGGATGATTTCCCAGCCTTGGAGGCACCTGCCGCTGGCGCCGGTTTCCAGATCCATGTACCACCATTTCCCATTCCCGGCAACTTTGAAAGAGAGTGGTTTATGCGCTTGCCGATCGGGAATTCTGAGGACATCTATGTCACCAAATTTCAATCCAAATGCCGTCCAGGCACACACCACTTGGTGGCCTACGGCTACCAAGATGAAAATGCACCCAACCAACCGCAAATCGGCGTGATGCGCGACCAAAACCGCAACGATGGACGGGGCAATTTCCGCAGCAACATGAACATGGACATCAATTTTTTCACGGCACAATCCGAGGAGTTTACGCTCGAATTGCCACCCGGCATGGCGGTGTACCTCAAGGGTGGCGCGACGATGGATTTGAATTCCCACTACTACAACCGCACCGACAAGACGCGCTTTGGAGAAGTGTACCTCAACATCAATACCGTCGAACGCAGCCAGGTCAATAAGATTCTCTTCACGGAACTCGTCGACAATTCCGAAGAATTGCGCCTGCCGCCGCGCCAGACCACGACGATCACGCACACGGATTTGTCTACGGATGATTACTTCACGGTCTATTCCATCACCTCCCACATGCACCAACGTGGCAAGCTGTTCAAGGTGTTTGTAGCTGGCGGTCCGCGCGATGGCGAGCTGTTGCTGGAGTCCAATGATTACAAGCATCCGCCGCAGATTTTCCTCGCCAATCCATTGGTGGTCGTGCCGGGGATCGGTATGCGCACCGAGATCACCTACGAAAACGAGACCGACCGCGAAATCACATTTGGCGTGACGAGCGAAGACGAAATGGGCATTGCATTTTTCCTCTACGAAAAAAACTGAGCACAATATGAAAAAGCATCTCTTTTCACTGGCCTTTGTGCTCATCGCGGGCCTCGTGCATGCGCAGGAGCCTGCCGTAGCGACGATTCCTGCCCCTGCCGCCAAATTGTGGTCGGCACGACTCGACCTCTATCACCAAGATTATTTGGTCAATATTTTGGCGATCGGGCAGCTCGGCGTGTATGACAAAGTGGGCATCCGGCCGGGATTTCGTGTCGGGGTCGAGCGTAGCTGGGTGACCAAGAACCACTTCAGATTGTACCAAGACGTGATGGCGGGGTACTACCACAATACTTATGACGAGCGTTCCTGGACGCTGGGCACCGATGTGGGCTTTGAATGGCGGATTTTCAAGCAATTTCGCCTCGCGCTGCCGATCGGCGTGCATTACAACAACGTGAAGGCCATCGATGTGCGGTATGAATATGTGAATGAGCACTGGGTCAAGGCCAAGAATACCGATCCTGCGATCAATCGCTTTCAGGTGCCGCTCGGCCTCAACCTGGGGTGGCGCTTCATGCCCAGCACCGCGCACCCGATCGATGTGTTTGCAAACGGCAGTGTCGCCGCGATCGGGCCTTGGCAGCCGGGCGTGGGCATCCCTTTCCTCTTTTACAAGTCAGCCGGATTGGGCTTCAGGGTGGGTCTCTGAGGCCTCCCTGTACGAGGAGCGCAATATGCAGTCGGCGCAAGCATTTTGAGTGCTTGCGCCGATTTGCATGGGTATTGGGTGCAGGTTTATGCTTCCACCAAATCCTTCACTTGGCCAAATTTTGCAGCCCTGCAAACGGCCTGAATGCCATGGATCATCCCGTCGCGGGATTCATAATATTCGCTCCAGCCGAGCAGGCGGCCCATGGGTGATTTGAGTTGGAAATAGAACTTGCCGTCTTGTTTTTCCTTTTTCACAAAACGGGCCTCCTGCAAGCCATAGTGCATCACCGTGGAGACGGCACGCACGGCTTCCGATTTATTGCGGTAGCCTGGGCCAAACAATACAGGTTCGCCATTGGCAGCCTTGAGACGAAATTCGATCTTGTGGTCCTTGCCCACGTAGATCTCAAACTTGGGTTTACGCATACTGATTTACCGTTTTTGATGATCGAACCCCGATCATTTCTTAATTCAATTTACGTTTGGGGCTTGACACCTCGTGTCAATTCAGATGGGAAAATTGCGGTTTTTTGAGGTCGATGTTTGGTATTAAAAGATTGATTGTCAGCTTTTTGCTGTGTGGGCAGGGCATGCCCTGCCCACACAAACGCGGCATGCCCTGCCCCTACAAACGTGGCATGTCCCACCCCCCAAAAAACCGAAACCCCCGACCCCGCAATTGCGAGGTCAGGGGCCGGAGTGCGATAATCTAAATACCACACGACGCTCAATTAAGGTCGAGCACCCTTCCCATTTGTATGGCGCGTCTCACAGCCATGATGCCACCGTCGCGACCCTCTTTGGAAAGGTACATTTCACTCCAACCGAGGATGCGGCCACTGGGGGTTTGTAGTTGAAAGAAAAATTGGCCTCTTGCATTTTCCTTGCGCCAATATTGACGGTCGTAGCCGCCATAGCGCATCACACTGGCGATGCCTTCGATGGCCTCGGCCTGGTTTTGAAAACTGCGGCTCGAAAGCAATACCGTCCCATGATCTGCCTTGAGTTGAAAAGAGACCTTTCCATCTTTTCCGGTCGACATTTCGAAGATTGGTTTACGCATAATACTTTCCTTTTTTGATGGTTGAAATACCGTTTTCCTTTATTCTAATCTACGCCCGACCTTTGACACCTCGTGTCAATTTTGGGGATCAATTCTATGCATTCCTCGCCTGAAAATCCCCGAATCCAAGCCATGAAAAATGTGCCCAAAACCCGCCAATTCGGCAGGTTTTGGGCACGACGGAAGTAGTAGAAGGGTAGCCTCAGTTCAGGTCCAGCACGCGGCCGACGTGCACGGCTTTTTTCAAGGCGAGAATTCCAGTTTCGCGGCCTTGCCGGCTGCGGTACATTTCGCTCCATCCCAGCAGGCGACCACTTGGGGATTTGATTTGGAAAAAGAATTGGCCATTGGCACTATCGCGCCGCACAAAATAACTGTCGATCGCGGCATAGCGCATCACGGACGCGATGCCGTGGATGGTTTCGGATTTTGTTTTGTAGCCGCGACCCACGAGGATCACCTCCCCGTTGGCAGCCTTCAAATGAAAGCGGTTTTTGCCGTCCTTGCCGACAAAAATCTCAAATTTTGGTTGACGCATACTGAATTTAGTTTTGGTGATAATCTCTTTCTTGATCTATACAATATTACGCTGGCCCTTTGACACCTCGTGTCAAAAGGAGTCCCCCATTTTTTGATTTTTGCAAGATAAAACGCGGGCTAAATAGCTGTCTGGAGCGTGTAATGGGTGATTCAGGCTTGGGGTTAGGCAGACTTTCAAATGCAAAAACTTGACAGGCATGGCTCTGGCCTGGATGCTTTGATGCATGGGTTTTCCGCGCATAATTTGGCGCGTGTTTCGTTGAAAATTGCCAATCCCGTCTCGCAATTTTCCATTATCTTGGTCTTCATGAAAATAGCAGTCATAGGATCAGGAAACGTCGGCGAAGCGCTGGCGAAGCGTTTTGCCAGCGCGGGTCACCTCGTCACCATCGGTGCGCGCAATCCATCCAATGCTGATCTTCAGGCCCTGACGGAATTGCCCAACATGGATGTGAAATCCATCGCCGATGCCGTTGCCGTCTCGGAGGTCGTGTTGGTCGCGACGCCGGCACATGCCGCCGTCGAGTTGGCACCGCAGCTGGGCGACCTCACGGGCAAGGTGCTGATCGATGCCACCAATGCCGTGCAGAAAAAGCCCGAGCCTTATGCCACGGCCTTTGATGCCTTCAAGGCCCTCACGACGGCAGCATGCGTGAAGTGCTTCAATACCACGGGTTTTGAGAACATGGCAAATCCCCGCTACCAGGAAGGGCCCATCGATATGTTCATGGCTGGCAGCAGCCCCGAGGCCAAGGCGGTCGCCCGGCAACTCGCCCTAGATGCAGGATTTGCAGAATGTTATGATTTCGGGAAGGACGACAAGGTGCAACTGCTGGAGCAGTTTGCCTTGAGCTGGATCAACCTGGCCATCATGCAAGGGCAGGGCAGGGGAATCGCCTTCAAGGTCCTGCGCCGCTGAGCGGTTTCGCAGGTCGACAGGGGCGAAATATGGGTACTTTCCACAAGGGGTTTTGCTGTATCTTCACCAGAAATCCCCTTCTGGATGTTCAAAATACCGCTTTTTCCCGTCGCCTTGCCGATCATGCTGCTGCTGGCCTTTGCGTTGTTCTGCAACTTTTCGCCAGGCTTCCAGCGCATCGAAGTCAAATATTTTTTTCATTGACACGTTTGCCAAGAACGACCTCATGGAGTTTGCGATGACCGACAAAAGCAAGGAGTATGAAAACTATGAGCGCGATGATCATGATTTTGTGATGGTTTTTGAAAAGGCAGCCCAGTTCAAGCTTGATCAACAATGAATGGAAATGGAATTACAAACAGAAAAAGCAAGGTTTGAAGCGATCAGCAGGGCAAATGGCTCCAAGTGGTTGGCGACGGTGGCATTTCTCATGCTCTTTTTTGGCGGGGGCCTGTTTTTCTACGACATAGAATTGGACGAGCCGATGGTCGCTGACCGTATTTTCTACCTCCTCGGGGCGGTGGTTTGCATAGGTGCCATGCTCTGGACGTTCTCGCGCGGCACGGCGACGGTCATATTGTCGGCCTGCCCATCGCTTGATCGGCTGTTGCTCGTCGTCGAAGGTTGGCGTGCGTGTAAAACCGAGATCATTCCTTCGACGGTCCAGTTTTGGTGCTGGTACAAGATGCAGGGATCTACGGTTTTGAGCATCGAGGCCTACGTGCAGGTGCAGACGATCGATGGCAAGACCATCGGTTTTCTGGGAACCTTCAGCAACGACCGGTCCATTCCCAAGGATTGGGAAAAGCGCAAGCCCGGTGTGCCCAAGGGGGTGCGGACGTACAAGATGCCCGACATGGTGCTGCTGCTAGATTACATCCGCAGCTACGCCCCGCAGCCCTAATCGCTAGCGTGTTCCTCCAGGTTGCGTGGCCCCTGGTTGCGGATTGCCCGGCGCGGGGTTGGCCGTAGCTTTATTGACCGAAAAATAGGCGACAAATTCCAAGACCTGCGGATCGTTGTTTTTGCGGGTGCTGCGCGTCATTTTGGAGACGAGCCCATCGGGACCGTAAGTGTAGCGGTCGATCTGGTTGCGCAGGTCGCCATTGAAGGGTTTGCTTTGCATGAGCACCTCCTCGAGGTCACCGGTCGGCGTGTAGCGATAGGTCGTGAGGGCACTCAGCTTGGCACCCTGCTCTTCCCAGCGGTAATTGCGCTCGCTCACGTTGCCGTCGGCGTTGAATTTGCGGGTGATCGTGTAGTCGATCAAGCCCTTGCGACCCATGTGCACCTCTCGGATGGCCTGCCGTTCCTTGGTTTCAAGAAAAACGATGTTGATGGGCTTGGGTCCAGCCTTGCCGTAATCGATGAATTTGCTGCGTTTGCTCAAGATGTCTGCTTGCAGCGCGAGGCAGATTGAGTCGGGAAATGCCCCCTCGTAGCCCACGACCCATACGTCGCTTGGGGCGTCTTTGGGGTATTTGTGCAGCAGGTAGGTGTGTTGCAGGCTGTCATCATAGCCCATGTAGGTGCTCATCCAATTGGCATCCTCGGTGGCCACGGGGCGACCATCCTCGCGGTAGGTGCAGGTGGTGGCATGCGTCTGCATCTTGCCGGCCATCGTTTCCTCAAAAGTCATCTTTTCCAGCTGGCGACTAGCGCCGTATGTCCAAGCGACATGGAAACGCAGAGCCGGGTCGGTGGCGTCGCCCAGAAATTTTTCATCCAGCAAGTCCAGGGGCCTGCCCGATGCATCAAACGCATAGATGCGCTTCTGGCTGAGGACCAGGTCTTTTTCGGCGGCACCTTCAGACAATGCGTCATTGTCTGCATCTGAATACATGCGGTATTCGATGGATTGGATGCCCTGTGCCCGGTTGAAGGCATAGCTGAATGGAAGCATGTACGCGTCCAATGGGTCGGGCAGGACGTCGAGCAGGTTGGGGTCAAACTGATTTTTGTCGGCTGCCCAGGGGCGGGCTGCCTTGCCGTCTGCGGGTCCCGGCGCGGCTGTCGTGTCGGTCACATGACCGCCATTGTTGCTGGGTGTCGTGCCCGGCTCACAGCTGCTCACCATCAGCAGCATCCCCAAGGCGAGCATCCAATTTGCAAATTGATTCTTCATAACAGTAACTCCACTGCTGTGCAACGGAATCACCAAGATAGCTGCTAGGCATGAAAGATGTTGCAAATGCAGGAGGACATTGGGATAATTTGTTGGTTGAATGGTGGAGGGGACCAGACCCATTTTCCACAAATTCTCCTTTGATTTGCAGCATGAAAATGGCCAAACCGTGGGAAGAGGACGAGGGGCTCGAGAAGCTGCGCAAATACTGTGCCTGGCAGGAGCGCTGCCGCTCTGAGGTATGGACCAAGCTATCGCTGCTGGGTTGCCCGCGATCGGAGATCGACAAGCTGCTCGAGAAGCTTGAATACGAGGGTTTCCTGGACGAGGGGCGTTTTGCACGGTCCTATGCAAGGGGGCATTTTTCGCAAAAGGGTTGGGGCAGGGTCAAGATCAAGGAGGCCTTGCGCGGCAAGCGCGTGGCCGAGGACTGCATCGCCGAGGCCCTCGACCTCATCGACGAGGAGGCCTACCTGCAACGGCTGGAGGAAATCGCCCGCAAGAAACTCGGCGATGGCGAGTTGTCTGATTGGGAGACGCAGCAAAAATTGCGCGTATTCTTGGAAGGCAAGGGCTACGAGTGGAACGTGGTCGACTCGGTGATCAAGGAAATGCTACAGCCCTGACCGGGGCTGGACTCCATGGCTCCAAAACGATTCCTCAGTAAGTGATGTCTGCCTTGGGCAGCATCCGCTTGGCGTTGGACACGTCTGCAGGCGTGAGGGCGTTGCGGCTTAAGTCGAGGCGCTTGATGTTCATCGTGCCGAGCCAAGAGGGTACCTCCAGCAGCTTGTTGCGTCCCAAATAGAGGATCTCAAGCTTCTTGAGCTCGCGCATCTCGGGGGGCAACATCCGGACCTTGTTGCCATAGAGGGTGATCATCTGGAGGTTTTTGCAGCTCTTGATTTCAAGCGGCACAGCCTTGAGCTTGCAATTGCTGAGGTTCAGGATTTGCAGATTCACCAGCGTGCCAAACTCTGGAGGCAGGGATTTGATCTTCTGGTCAGAAAGGCTGAGCTTGTACACCTTGTCTGGATTGGCGAGGGCCGAGTCCAGGTTGTAGAACCAGGGTTGCTGATCCAGCTGTGTGGTGTTGAGAATGGGATGTTCATTGGTGAGAGCCGGTTGCGCGACCAGCCGCAGGGCCGTGCACAGAGCAAACAAAAAGAGGAAAAGTGACTTTTTCATGCGCAATTTCTTTGCTATGCCCAGCACGCAAGTGGCAGGCTGCTGCTTCAAGTTCTGATTATTCGACATCAATATCCGTTTCCTTAAGCGGGATCATGGGCCCCACAAATAGGGGATTCCGACAAGGCAAAATAAGAATTTTTGGCATTCTTAATCAAATGTGAAATGCGCAAATGCAGTTTAGGTTGCAATCATCGATTTCTGAGGCCTCAGGGCCGTTAGCGATGCTTCAAAGCCAGCTGCCCGCAGGCTCCGTCGACGTCTTTGCCCCGGCTTCGCCTCACATTCACGATCGCGCCGCGCTCCTCGAGGTATTGCCTGAACCTGTGCAGGCGATTTCCCGACGTATTCTGAAATCCGCCCTCGTCGATCGGGTTGTACTCGATGATGTTGATCTTGCTCGGCACGATGTGCGAAAATTGCAGCAGTTCCTCGGCGTCTTCCAGGCTGTCGTTGAAGTCCTTGAAGATGATGTACTCGTAGGTCACGCGGGTCTCGGTCTTCTCATAGAAGTACCGCAGTGCCTCCCCGAGCGCCTCCAGGCTGTTGCTCTCATTGATCGGCATGATCTCGTTGCGCTTGGCGTCGTTGGCGGCGTGGAGGCTCAGGGCAAATTCAAAGCGCACGCCGTCGTCTCCCAGCTTGCGGATCATCTTGGCGATGCCCGCCGTGCTCACGGTGATGCGCTTGGGCGCCATGCCCAGGCCCTCCTCAGAGGTGATCTCATCGATCGACTGCAAGACATTGCGGTAGTTGAGCAGGGGCTCACCCATGCCCATGTACACGATGTTGGTGAGCGGGCGGCCATACTCGACCTCGGCCGCCGCGCGAATGTAGGCGACCTGGTCAAAAATCTCATAGTGCTGCAGGTTGCGCTTCAGGTCCAAGTAGCCTGTCGCGCAAAATTTGCAGGTGAGGGAGCAGCCGACTTGGGAGGATACGCAAGCGGTGACGCGCGTCTCGGTCGGGATCAACACGCCTTCGACCAGGTTGCCATCCGACATCACAAAGGCATATTTGATGGTGCCGTCACTGCTGCGCTGCTCGGAGTGCACGCGCAACTTGCCGATCGTGAAGCTCTCGGCAAGTTTTTGCCGCAAGCCTTGACCTAGGTTCGTCATTGCCTCAAAACCATCGGCATTGCGTTTCCAGAGCCATTCCTGGATCTGCTTGGCACGAAAACCCTTCTCACCGATGCTTTCAAGCCAAGTCTTGATAGCCGCGGTGTCCATGCTGCGAATGTTGGGGAGCAAAGTCACTGCCGCAAAGATAAGCAGGATTTGATGACGATGGGTCAGCGGATGAGCGGGCTTGCATTTCCGCAGCGAAAGTTGCCCATTCCCCTGCCATGCTCCACCATTGCCCCAAGACCCGACAGGCCACAAAAAAGCATGAGGAGTGACCGCTCTCGCAACGACTCCTCATGCTCAAACAAAAAAGACCGTAGTCTATTGCAGCAGGATCCGCTTCACGGCCCGGTGCCCGTCGGCGACCAATTGTAGGAAATAGACGCCGCTTGCGAGGCCGCCACGCTCCCAGGTAAACTGTGTCTGCCCAGCGGCGGCGTTGCCTTCATAGGCCACACCGACCATCTTGCCATTCAGGTCCAGGAGTTCCAGGCGCACTTGGCCCGCCTCGGGCAAGCTGAATCGGATGCTGCCACGGTCCTGCATGGGTTGTGGTGCCACGGCATCGATACCGAAGCCTGCGATCTGCCCGGGAGAGAGGCCGACGATGTTCACAAACACGGTCACGTTGTCGCTGCGCGAGCAGCCAGAGGCGCTATAGCCTGTGCAGGTGTAGGTCGTGGTGACGGTCGGCGAGGCGATGGGATTGTCGCAGTTGGTGCAGCTGAGGCCGATGGCAGGCGACCATACATAGGTCACCCCACCTGTACCGGTCAATTGCACCGAGCCGCCGGGGGCGGTGATCGTCTGGTCTGATCCAGCCCACACGCTCGGGGCAGTGTTGGCGGTCACGACCGTGGTGTCGGTGTCTGTGCAGCCGTTGCTGTCCACGACCGTGACGATAAATGTGCGCGAGCCATTCACGACAAACAGGGGATTGGCGGAGTTGGGGTTGATGAGGCTGCCGGCAGGCGACCATGAGTAGGTGCCCCCACCGGTGGCGCTGAGCTGTATGGTGTCTCCGGGGCAACCCGAAGTGTCGGGGTTGGCAATCACCGTGGGTGGCGTGAGCACGTTGACATTGATCGTGGTCGTGTCGCTCGATGTGCCATTGGGGTTGGTCGCCGTCATGATCACGGTGTAGGTGCCGCTTGCGGCATATTGATGCAGCGGGTTTTGCGAGGTGGAGGTCGTCGCGTCTCCAAAATCCCATGTCCAGCCGATCGGTGCATTGGCGGTGGAGTCAGAGAATTGGACATAGCCGTTGCAAGCGTTGACGTTCAAGGCTGCAAAGTTGGCGATGGGTGCCAGGTTGTAGGAGTTGGTGGACCAGAATCCACGACCGTGGGTGCCGATGAACACCATTTTGTCGCTGTAGCGCACGCGAATCTGCTCGACGCGGGGCAGTCCCATGCCATTGCTCTCTGGCGTCCAGTAGATGCTGGCGGGTGGCAAGGTCACGTCTGAGCAGCGGAAGATGCCGATGTCGGTGCCGACCAACAAGCCGTTGGGGTTGTTGGGTTCGATTGCCGCCCAGTTGCAGGGGATGTCGGGCAGGTTGCCGGTGAGGATCTTCCAAGTCGCATTGGCGCCCATGTTGGCATTGCGGCATTCCGAGACGCGCTTGGCGACGCCATAGCTGCTGAATGTGACGACAATGTGGTTGTTGTCGTTGGGGTCGACCATGATACAATTGATGTAGCCGCCGCCCAATCCAGAGGGATTCACCGTGGGGTGTACCGTGGAGGAGTTTGCGGTGGCGATGTTGGCAATGCGGTAGACGGTGCCACCAGCGGCAAAATACACGGTCGTGCTGGGGTTGTAGCCAGGGGCGATGGCCGTGACATTGGTGCCGAGGGGAGCCGAGATTTGCACCCAAGCCGAGCCGCTGCCGCCGCCTGCATTGGGGTGGCGCCACAGGGCTGTAGAGCCTTGGTACAGGTTGTTGGGGGTAACTGGGTCGATCTCCAAGGGGTTGATGAACAATGTATTGTTGTCGTTCAGGTTGGGGTTGGTGATCGAGGCAAATGTGTTGCCGCCATTGCGGCTGCGGCGCACGGTCGCATACTGTGTCGTGGTGTACATCGTGTCGGGCTTCACGGCGTCGATGGCTGCATAGCCGCCATCTGAGCCGGTGAGGGGGATCCCGACACCTACGCCGGGTGTAGACACCATCGAGGAGCCATTGTCTTGTGTGCCACCGATGATGCGGTTGGCGCCAGCATGTGGGTCGATGGCGCAGGAATAATACTGCGTCACGTTGTAATTGTTGTTGTGCTCAGACATTGAGGTGCCGCGGTTGCTGCTGTAATACACGCCCCCGTCGTTGGCAAATACGACTTCCTGGGAATTGAAGGGATTCACCTTTTGGTAATGCTGGTCCACGTGCATGTAGGGCAATCCCGGCGGGATGCCATATCCTGCGGTGATTTGCGACCAGGAGCTGCCACCGTTGAGGGTGCGATGCTGGTCGATGCCGCCCACGTAGGCGACCAGGTGGTCGTTGGGATCCACGCAGATGCAAAGGTCATACCAAGCCTGGCCATTGGAGATGTCCTGGCCTTGGTTGGGTTGCCCTGGGGTCGCGGCCCAGGTGGTGCCGCCATTGGTGCTCCGGTACACGGGCGAGGAAGCTTGGCTCACCTCGCAAATGGCATAGACGTAATTGGAATTGCTCTTGCCGACAGCGACCTCCACGCGTGAGAAGCCCGATTGGAAATTGGTCGTGAGGCGGGTCC
>JANMIM010001241.1:0-6036 GCA_031375795.1 Bacteroidota bacterium | reverse complement strand
AGGGACATTTCTTGCCTTCCGATATTCCACCAGCATCAACTGGAATCTCAAGCGCCACATCGGGCAACCGCTCGACAGCCTCGACGGTGTGGCCGTGTACTACAATGGCGGGGTCAACCAAAGCCATGGCCGCAACACCAGCCCAGATGGCTACAATGTAGGCATCCGGTACCAATGCGTCGAATTCGTGAAACGCTACTACCTGGAGGTCTACCACCACAAGATGCCCGATGCCTATGGCCACGCCAAGGATTTTTTTGACCCGAGTGTGGCAGACGGGGGCATCAACAAGGCGCGGGGATTGTTGCAATGCAGGAATGGCGGACGATTGGTTCCCCTCCAAGGCGACTTGTTGGTCTGGGCGCCCTCTACCTGGAATCCTTATGGCCATGTGGCGATCGTGCGCAAGGTGTACGGAGACAAGCCCGGCCCGCCCCCTGAATCCGTGTTGACAGTGGAGTACATCCAGCAAAACCCTGGGCCGTTTGGCGATGCGATCGGCAAGGTGAAGTACCGGCTTGCGAACAAAGTCTGTACGCTGGAGGATGACCGCATCTTGGGTTGGCTGCGCATGCCTCCTTGAGACGGGCTCTGTTTTCCACTGCTTTTTCCTTAATCTTGACCCAAATACAATCACGATGGAACTGGAAAATGACTTGACGATCGAGCTGGACGGCAACTCGGCAAAGCTCTTGGCTTGGGCCGATGAACTGCGTCCCGAGCAGCTGGCCCAGCAACCTGCGCCGGGCAAATGGACGGTTTTGGAGGTGCTGGAGCACATCTTCATCGTGGACAAGGGTGCCGCCCGGCTCAGCAAGCCCGATGCAGAGCCGACCGAGCGTGACCTCGACAGGAGCCGCAACCGCATGACACGCGGCATGGCCGACCTCCAGCAGCCATTTGCCGGCGGCAGTGCCATCGACCCCAAGGGCAGGTTTGCCGACTATGCCGAATGGCGCGCCGCCTTTCTCGCCAACCGCGCCGAGATCCTCCAACTCGGCAATGAAAAAGGCTGGTCAGGACTTTGCGCCACATTCCCCCACCCCTTCTTCGGGCACCTCACCCGCGCCGAGTGGGCCGTTTTCATCGGGCTCCATGCAGATCGTCACTTGGCTCAAATGCAGGCATTTGTGCAATAGTTGCCTGGGCACTGCCCTATCCTTGGTTTGGCTCTGACCTGGCCCAACAGCGCCAACGGTTGTACGACAAATTCGGCGCCTGCCTGTCGGCTCTCCCTCCAAAGGCTGGCACGGTCCCAAAATAACGCTGGGGGGGAGACCAATGAGCATTTTGATTGAAGACGCGGAGCTGCCGGATCATTGTTTGGTGGACAATATCGTTCGTCGGCCCACAAACAAGGCTCTGGGGAGGGCCGACGAACAGCGTAATTCCCGCCCAGGCCAATGACGGATTTGCTTTGTGGCGGATTTTGTGGAACTTCCATTCTTCAAAACGGTACAAGTCCTATGCAACAAGTATGGTTTTTTGTCGTCGTGGATGCAGGGGAGCAAAAGGTGGACTATGCGCAAGCTGACTTCATGGGCATCTACGCAGACCTCATGAATCGGCTGTGTGAGGAGCATTTTGGCACCTCCTGGATGCGCTACACCACATTCACCCGCAAGGACTACAACAAGCAGCTCCACGGCCACCTGGACATTGATCCGCTGGGCCTCCCGGTCCTGCGACAACAATTTGAACCCCAGGACGGCATCCTCAAGCTGCACAAAATCAAGGAATTCCTGCTCCTGCACGAAAGCCAATTCATCAAAAACGAGTCGGTGCGCCTATCTGATTTCGGGGAGTTGATCAGGGATTTTGACGGGGCGATCGAGGTCTTGCAAAAAGCCGTGGCGATGGAAAAGCGGTGGTTTCTGGATGTGGATGTCTAAATGCCATCCCCGATCCGCTTCTCCATCAATCTTGATCATTGGATTTGCTTTCTACTTCCAATACCGTTAATTTCATTTTTTGAAGCATCACAATTGGTATCGGATTGGATCAAATTTACGTGTCAAAAATGCAACCTAAATCCTTTTTCATCTGCATCGCTGCGGTGCTGGGCAGCTTGTTTGCGAACCATGCCCAGGCCCAAAACGTCCTCAACGGCAAGATTGACGCCATTTCGGAGTTTTCGGGCAGGCACACGATTCCCTTCACGATGCCCGACGGCATCGAGCTCAGCACCGACGTCTTCATCCCCGAGACGCAGGATTGCATGCTCGTGAACATCACCCTGCCGCTCCCCGGCTGGCTCGGCGGCACCACCAACCTGGGCGATGTGATGCTCATCCCCAATCGAACGCAAATCATCTTTTACGACTCGATCGGCGGGCAGCCCAATCCCAATCCCTACCAATTGCCGGTCGTGTTCACGCGCACACCCTACGACAAGTCGGGTGACCCGACGGGCGAATACATCAGTCTATTTGGCTATGCCTCGGTGGTGCAGGACATGCGCGGACGGTACGCGAGCGAGGGCGTGTACATGCCCATGTACAGCGACAGCTGGAACAAAAACCCCTATCACCCCAACTACGGCCACATCCTGGATGTGACGCCCCTGAGCGATCCACGCAACGGCAACCGCCATGAGGACGGCTACAACAGCGTACGGTTCATCATGGACAGCCTTGAGCGCGACTATGGAACCCTGCCGCACACCAACAACAAGATGACGACGGGCGACATCGCCATGTTTGGGGCATCGGCCCTTGGCAATTCACAGTACCAGGCTGCGGCGGCACACCGCATCGACCCAGACCCTACGAAGCCCGGCCTCAAGGCGCTCTTCCCGATCGTGGCCACCTTGGAGCATTTCAGGTACACGGGCTACCAAAATGGCGTGTTCAGGGATCGGATCGTCACCGGTTGGGTCAAGGGCCAGATCTTCACGGGCACCGATGACAACCTCAACGCGATCGACAACGACATCGACAATACCCTGCACAGCGCCACCGACTACGGCCTCCCCAACAAGTTTGACGCTGCCAATGCGGCGATCGACCACTTCACGCGCATTCGCTACGACAATGAAAACTGCGGCTACTATCCTAACAGCCGTGGCCGTGCCGACATGGACGCCTCGGCGGCTCCCGTCGATGCCAACGGCGAGGGCGACCCCAATGGCCAATTCAGCCGCTACACCAACATGCGCGTGCCCGCCTACCACCTCAGTGGATGGTGGGACATCTTCACCGACGGCCAAATCGACACATGGCAGCGGATGCGCAAGCACAATTCACCTCAAATCTCGAATTTGCAGAAGCTGGTCATCGGCCCATGGGCCCACCAGACCACCGGCGGACGCACCACCGGCGACCGCACCTATCCCTCCAATGTCGGCGACCTGATCGGCATCAACCTGGATGATTTTGGCAGCAACCTCGACCTGGGCAAGACCGTGCAGAGCGAGATCATCGGCTGGTTTCGCTACAATCTCAACTACATCCCCGGCCGCGAACTCGGCGAGCCCAAGGTGATCATCCCTGCCAGCCAAATCTGGCAGGATGTCGGCAGCCCTTACATCCAAGTGCGGATTCCAGCGGAGGATTTGATCATTCCCTTTGAGGAGCTCATCAACTTCGTGATCGGGCAGGGCGACCTGTCTGGCGTGAAGGTCGAGGTCAAGGAAAACTTGTTTGGCGGCACACTGCCCTTCACGATTCCCGTGCCCAACCTCGGTCCGCTGATCCCCGATATCTCCGCATCGGCCATGGGGCCGATCCCTTTCAAGGATTTCTCGCAGGGTGTGCCCAACGTGCGCTTTTATGTCCCTGGCCCGGTGGACGACGGTGTCCCAGCCAACCAAGGCGTCGGCAACTATTGGTTTGCCGTCGATACCTTCCCTGTGATCCAACACATTCGCTGGACGCCCAAGTTCCTCCACGCCAACGGGACGATCAACGATGCCGCACCGACGACCGACGAGGGCTTCAAGGCCTTCATCCACGATCCCGATGACCCGATCCTGACCATCGGGGGCTCCAACATGATCGTGCGCACACCCGACGGCGAGCGCGACAGCCAAGGCCAATTCAACCTCAAGGATCCACGCTATGCCCCCTACACGATGGATCGCCCGGGCGTGATCGGTTTTGAAAGTGCCAAGCTCAGCGACACCATGTCCATCATGGGCTTCCCGGTCATGACGCTCTATGCCAAGTCCAATCCGGCGGGGGCTACGAGTGGCCCTACCGACACTGATTTTGATGTGCGGGTGCTGGACGTGTATCCCGACGGCAGCGAGTACTTTGTCTTTGAAGGCATCGTGAATGCACGTGGCCGCCTCTATGCCAAGCACATGGCCGACCATGGTGTCGAGGATCCCAACATTCCCTTTGGCAACATCGAGATCGGGCAGGTGTACCAATACAAGTTTCGCATGCTGCCGATCGCCTACACATGGGGCGTGGACCACAAGTTCAAGATCCTCATTAGCTCCAGCAACTACACGCGGTACCAAGTCAATCCGAATTTGCCGATCCAGGATGGCGAATTCTTCAGGCGCAAGCCGGCCGATGGGCAGACCTACCGCTACAATGGTGTGGACATGGCGCCCCGCGTGGCAGTCCAGCGGGTTCATTTTTCACCCGATCATCCCTGCTTCATCAACCTGCCGGTCTACGATCCCACATTTTTTGTAGGGTCCGAGGCTGAGGCAGGCCCCGCCGACGCCACCGACATGCTGCTGTACCCCAACCCGACCACGGGGCAGGCCACGGTGCATGCCAGCAAGCCCGGCAATTACACCTTGCAGGTATTCAATGCCATCGGGCAAATGGTGTACACCACGACCCTGCGTGAGCAGGCAACTTTTGAGATGGGCGACATGCAAAGCGGCGTCTATTTCGTGAAGTTGATCGATCAGAAGACCGGCAATGCCGCCTCGGAAAAACTCGTGGTGCAGAAATAAGCGTTCGTTGGAATCCGTTTGTAGGCCCACCCCAAAAGTCATCGGGTGGGCCGACGAACGGCAGCGACGCGAGTCGCAAGACGCCCGACACGATGCCCATGTTTTCCCTGCACCACGCGTCCACTGACTTCCATTTACGCCAATCGGCCCAGTCGATGAATGCCCGATTCGCCCTCATTTCCAATTTCCAATCCTTAATTTCCCAACTCCCCCAATGAAGCGCCTCGCTTTGCTCCTCGTCCTCGCCACCTTGTGCACACTGGCCAAAGCACAATTTCCCGAGATCAAGAACGTCACACTTGCGGGCCGGATCTTGGATGCCGAAAACCAAGAGCCGCTGGCCGGCGCGCAGGTGCAGATCAAGTCACAAGGCATCGGCACCATGACCGATGCCAATGGCGATTTTAAGCTCCAAGTCGTTTTCAAGGGCACTGAGTTGATCGACCTGGAGGTGAGCTACCTCGGCTACACGAGCGTGGTGCAGCAGGTGGGCGCAACATCTGGCAGCCTCACGATCCAACTCAAGAGCACGGCCATCGTGGGTGCCGAAGTCGTGATCACCGGCTCCCGGGTCGCCGAGAGCATCCTGGAATCACCCGTCTCGATCCAAAAAATGAACATCAGCGAGATCCAAGGGGCCGCCTCGGGAGACTTCTACCAGAGCATCGGCAACCTGGCCGGCGTCGACATCACGACCTCGAGCCTGGGCTTCAAGGTCGTGAACACCCGGGGATTCAACACGACCTCGCCGGTGCGCTCGGTGCAGTTCATCGATGGCATGGACAACCAAGCCCCGGGACTCAACTTCCCGGTCGGCAACCTGGTGGGCGCCAATGACCTGGACCTCCAAAGTGTGGAATTGATCTCGGGCGCGGCCTCGGCCTTGTATGGGCCAAATGCCTTCCAAGGCGTGGTGAGCATGACCAGCAAGAATCCTTATGATTACCAGGGACTGAGCGTGCAGATGAAAGGCGGGAGCCGCAACCTGCTCGACGGGCAGTTCCGGTACGCCCATGCATTTGGTGCACGGGAGCGGTTTGCGGTCAAGGTCACTGGCTCGGGGATGCGGGTGAATGACTGGGCGGCGACAGACACGGCCGCCAACCGGTATGGCGACATCA
>JANMIM010001218.1:0-7778 GCA_031375795.1 Bacteroidota bacterium | reverse complement strand
AGGCGCAGAAGTCCTTTGACCGTAGTCTCTTTCCAATTAGAATCTTGATAGGCACATTTTGGAAGATCGACTTGTTTTGCCTCAAATAATCAACCCCATACACAGCCTACTGTGCGAAAAATTGGTCACTCGTTGTTGCTGAACGCAGCCAAGCTCATTTTGGGGCGGCTTTGGTGGGAGAATGGGGCGGTAGCCGTGGATCTGTTGGCGAACTTATTATCCAGGTGGCATCCCATCATGGCTGCCTTGGAGCATTGATCGGGAACGCAGCAAGCAGCATCGCTCGCCAGCACCGCTCGTTGTAAACACCAAGCTCCGACCCTGATGAGGAGCCGGAGCTTGACGGTTGGAGACAATCTAGAATTTCAGGATCAACGCGTGGCGGCGTGGCCACCGTTGTCCTCGACTTTGTCGATCGCGCCGAGGTTGTAGTTGCCCGCAGGCATCTCATAATCGCCTGGCACGACGTATGCTGCGACTTCAGATGTACCGAAGTTGCTCACCTTCACCGTATTGCCTTGGTTGCCACCCAGCACTTGCAGCTTGCCGCCGGTCATCCCGACGACAAAGCCGACGTGGCCTTTGCCGCCGCCGTGGTCAAATGCGACGATGGCGCCATAGGCTGGCTTCTTCAATTTCTTACCATACTTGGCCCAGCTCATGGCACCGGCGCTGCCTGTGCGGGCTTGGCCTGCCTGTTGCATGACCCAGTTGACAAACGATGAGCACCAGGGCGTCTCGTCGTCCTTGAACTTGCCTGTGGTCGAGTGGTATTCGATGACGCGTGGATTGTGCTTGGCGCCGACGATCTCGGCTGTGCCGAGTTCGCCTTCGGCGACGCTGATCCAGCTGGGCTTCACCAGGGATCCGCCACCGGTGGTCTTGGGCTTGTCCTTGGGAGCGGTTTCCGAGCCCTTGGTGACAAACTTGCCTGAGATCCAGCGACCCGGCCCGATGTTCATCCAACCATTGGACTCAGAGACGATGGTGACCTTGGCGCCTGCTTTCAAGCTGTCGACCACCTTGCCGTCTGTGCTCGGCGTTTCGCGCACATTGAGTTGGCTGGCAGAGACCGTGCCAACGACGGGCTGTGCGGCAGGAACCGGCTTGGCTGGTTCCTTGACTTCGCCGGCTTTTCCTGTAAGCTTCACAAACTCAGCAGAGACCCATTGGCCATTGCCGATGCGGAGCCATCCGTCTTTCTTTTCAAACACCTGCACCTTGGCGCCTGTGGTCAGGGCGGCGCCCACCTTTGCAAAGGCGGCGCCTGCTCCACCGCGCACATTGAGCGAGGTCGCTGTGACGGTGCCGTTGTCGATCACGTTGAGGTTGCCGTTGCCATTGGGGCCGGCGGCGGTGGTGTCCTTTTTGGGTTCATCCTTGGAAGCCGGTGCCTGGGTAGGCTTCTTGTCAGGCACTTTGCCCGAGACGGCTGCGTCCATGAAGGCCTTGCGACGATCAAAACGGTCCTTGGGTACGCCAAATTCGGTTTTCCAGCGCGCATCGCCCATGGCGGCTGCAAATCCCTTGAGGTCATTTTTCACGACAATGGGCTGGATCCACTCCCTGGATTTGGGATGGTAATCCCCGCGGTAGCGCAGGTCCACCAAAATCTCCATGATGGCCGGATGCAACGCATCAAAGTCCACGTCGCCATATTTATCCTTGGTTGCCTTTTTCTCGCTGATGGCGACCACATTTTCCTTGAGCTCACCATAGACCTTGGCAAAGAGCAACTGCTGCTGCTCGTGGGTGATCTCCCCCACCTTTGCTTTGTTGGCCTTCACCCAATCGCCGGCCGGCTGCCCCTTGAGTCCGGCGCCAGTGCTCAGGGTGGTCGCCTGGGCACCCGTGATGCCAGCGGCGTTGAGGTCGGCGAGCACACCCTTGGTTGTGCGGCTGCCGAGGTCATAGCCACGCCCGATCGTGACACCCGAGCCACCACCGGGCCAATGGCAGACGCGGCTGAAATAAGGACCGCTGTCCTGGCCTTCGGCATCAAACGTGATTTGGCCTTCGCTGACCTTGAGTGGATCGTCCTTTTTCTGGACTGGCTTCCCGTCGCCCGGACTTGCTCCTGTACCTGCGGCTAGCTTGAACTGAGGCGCTGGTACCGAGTTTTCCATCGATGAGGTTTGATCCCCTGATTCGGGGGTCTTGGTATTCCTTTCTACTGGTGTTTTTTCCACGACAATTCCCTTTTTCTTTAAGACATAGTTAAAAGACTGCCAGAGCGGCCACACAATTGACCCTGCGATCACTTCACCACAACCCATGCGTAGCGGAGCGATTTCAAAGGGTGCTTCAAAAAATGCTTCGGGAGGTGATGAATGAGAAAATCCCGAATACTGACGATAATCTAGTGGCCAAGCTAGCTGAAATACTGCTCAATTCAAAGGAAAATGTATCGAAATGGATAGAATGCTGATTGCCAAGGGCTAAAATCAAATGCCAGGCGGCAGGGGGTTTTATCGAAACCAGGGCTGATTTTCCTGCGGGCGCAGTGATGATTGCGCCTTTGCCAAAGTTCTTCCGGAAAGGGATGCCAAAACTGGCATTTTTGGAAGGTTGTGCGTAATATTGGGCTTCAAAATCGGGACAACCATGGATTTTTTGAAAGACTTGTTTGGATTCCTTTGGGAACGCAAAGCTTGGTGGATCACACCCATTGTACTGGTGTTGTTGCTGATCGGCGTGTTGCTTGCATTGGGTAGCACGGCTGGTGTGGGTCCGTTTGTCTACACCCTTTTCTAACCGTTCCCCTTCCCGAAGGCACACACTGAGCCCGACAACCGATAGGCAATGGTGAAATAAGCCGTCATGAAAGAAATCGTGGACATCGCGGCAGTATGGGAATCATTGCGGCAAGCGCTGCAGCAGCTGCGTGGTCGCAACAGATTCAGGGGCAATGCCGAGTACCTCCTTCACAGGAATGAAGTGCGGTTGTACAAGGAAAACCGATCTGGCCAACTCCAATCTGCACTCATCGTGATCCATCTCAGCCCCACCCATGCTGGCCTGTGGGCCGAGCGCAAGCCCGGTGGCTCGGTGACCAAGGTGGCAGACTTTGGGGGAGACTGGAAGGCTTGGCTGGAGGCCATCGTGGACGAATGCAGGGGGGCCGACTATCTGCACACCCATGCCGACCAAGCAGACTATCGCCGTGCCACCATCGCAACGCACAAGAACTCCGATGAAAACTGAAGGAATGGGAATGCTGGCGGAAAGTCGGGGCAAAAGAAAAGGGCTAAGTAGCCCTTGTGCCCAGCGGGAGACTCGAACTCCCAAGCCCTTTCGAGCACCACCCCCTCAAGATGGCGTGTCTACCAATTTCACCAGCTGGGCGGTGATTTGTGATTCGGCTGGGGCTCGAACCCAGGACCCTTTGATTAAAAGTCAAATGCTCTACCGACT
The DNA here is from genome assembly GCA_031375795.1 of Bacteroidota bacterium. Lineage (GTDB taxonomy): Bacteria > Bacteroidota > Bacteroidia > J057 > JADKCL01 > JADKCL01. The sequence goes on along the minus strand of JANMIM010001218.1, from coordinate 4,364 downwards.
GAGCTACCAAATCATCTTTTCTATGAACGATCCCAAATTTGGGAATGCAAAGATAATGAGTTTTCTTAAGAATATGCAAAAGCTGAGCGCGATTTTTATTTTGATGTGCATTGTCACGGTCCTTTTTTCGGGCCAGTCGCTGGCCCAAACTTCGGCCACCGACGCCACAAGTGCCTTGGAATCAGGCAACAAAGCATTCGAGGCAGGCCAATTTACCCTCGCAATTAAAAATTATCAAATTGTGGTGGAGCAGGGCAAATTTTCGGAAATCATGCTGTACCGACTGGCCTTCATGCACGAAAACTTGCGCGAATATCCAGAGGCCATCTTCTTTTTGAAGAAGGCCGCGCAAGAATTTGGAGAAAAGGACACCCCCTCCAAGATCAGGCAACTGATGCAGAAGCAGGGCAGCACCAAGTTTTTTTCCAATGACCCTTGGAACGGCTACCTCACATTTTTCCGTTCATGGGGCTGGATCATCTACCTCGTCTTTGCCCTGTCGATCGTGGCATTGGCGGCCCACTTGCTCACGCGCAATCCCAACAAGCCCATCTGGCGGCAACTCGCGATGGTGAGCGCTTGGACGCTCCTCATCGCGTCGGGCATGCTGCTCATCCACCGCAGCTTTCTCATCCCAGACCGGGCGGTGCTCATGGAGACGACGGCCTTCTATTCGGCACCCGGATTCAGCGCCAACCATCACCTCAACGGCTTCAGCCTCGGCGAAACGCTGGACATCGATGACCACAGCGACATCTGGATCCAGGTGTCTGCAGGCGGCAAGCAATGGTGGGTGCCCAACTGGGTCGTGCGGGAATTGTAAAGGCCCCTTTCTACGCGTCCACAAGGCATCAAAATCACCTACCAGCGCCTACCCGTGGCTCGTCCAGCAATCTTGTAGTCGGAAATCCAAACCCTAACCCTAGATTTGGGCCATGGATTTCGCTCACTTTACCGAGAAGATAGCCGCCAGAGTCGCCGTGGCACGCTGCACCACGACCGCATGGTTGGCGCTGCTCATCAACACCTTGGCGCTCCTGCCCATGCAGACCACACAGGCGCAGGCACTGCCCTTGCACACGGTTGCGACGATGCCTGGCATCGTCACGGAGACCTCGGGTCTCATCGCGACAGGACCCAACCGCCTGTGGACGCACAACGACAGTGGCGGCGAGGCCAAACTCTACCAAATCGACACCACGGGGGCCTTGCTGCGCACCGTCGTGGTCGTCGGCACACCCAATATCGACTGGGAAGAACTCACACAAGACCTGGCCGGAAACGTGTACATTGGCGACTTCGGCAACAACAACAATGACCGCACGGGCCTGGTGATCTTGAAATTGCCGCCGCTCGACGGCCTTGTGGCAGACAGCGTGGTTCCAGACCGCATCGACTTCCATTACCCCGACCAGACGACTTTTCCCCCGGCAGACTCGCTCAAGAACTATGACATGGAGGCGATGGTGGCATTGGGGGATTCGATCTATCTCTTTTCCAAAAACCGCACCGTCCCCTTTGACGGCTACACGCGGCTCTATCGCCTGCCCCAGGTGGCCGGCAACTATGCAGCTGAATTGATCGACAGCTTCTATGCAGGACCGGGCCCGATGCTCAACGACTGGATCTGCGGGGCCGCGCTCAACCCCGCCCAGGACCAATTGGTGCTGCTTTCCTATGCACATTGCTGGATTTTTTCCTGTTTTGAGGGGGCCGACTTCTTTGGCGGATCGGTCGTGGAGCGCAACTGGACATTTACCCAAAAGGAAGCAGCCGCCTGGCGCGACAGCACGCACCTGTACATCACCGACGAGTTGCTCAACGGGGTGCTCGGAGGCAAGCTGTACCTGGCAGACATGACAGCATTCGCCCAAGCGCCTGCCGCCTACCTGGGGCCCGACACCTTGTATGTGGGCGATACATTGTGGCTGAGCGCCCCGAGCAATCCCGGCGGCAGTTATTTGTGGAGCACGGGGGCCACGACAGCCACGGTCCCCCTCACCTTGCCCGGCAGCTATTGGGTGCAGGTCACTGCCGCCAATGGCTGCATGGCAAGCGACACCATCGAGGTCGACATCGTCGCCCATCTGGCATCGTCGATCAGCGGCATGCGGCTGCAAGCGAGCCCGAATCCGTTTACAGATGTGACGACCGTGAAAATAAGCCTGCCCGACGACGCACTTGTGCGGTGGGAGTTGCTGGATGCCGCCGGTCGACTTGTCTCAACGGGTGAATCGCCGACGGTGGTCAGGAGCCTGGAATTGACCTTGGGAGATGACTGTCCATCAGGGATTTATGTCTTCAGAGTTCATACGGCTGCGGGTGCTGCGGCCATCAGGCTGATGCATTGGTAGGCGAAAAAACGGGTGCCGACATCGTATTGGCCACGTGGTTGGAGTTTGTGGCATTTTTTTTTGGGGGGGAAGGGACTGGTCGGCACCCTGATGTTGGAAAACAAAGCGACGTCATGGGCTTGGTTCCCTGATGTTGCCCGCTGGAACAAAGGTATCGTAGGAAATGAGAGCCTCAGTGCCATTTCGGCCAATGGAGCCAGCAAAGCCACGACGACAGGCAATTGCGCGACGAATGATCAAAGCCAGGTGCAAGAAGAGCGTGATTTACTTTGGAAAAAGGACATCCGGTCTGAACAGGCCACGAGACTTCCTCGACAACCTTTCGAAAAAAGATGGAGGCGAGTCCTACAAGAGATTCAGCTTGGACATGAGGACCTTTTGAAAGGTGACACCCACGGGGACCAAATGCCCGGCGACGACGAGGGTATTGTCCTCGACCTTATCGATCATGGCCAAATTCACGATATAGCTGCGGTGAACCCGAATGAATGATTGGGTGCCCAACTTGGATTCGATGCCTTTCATGGAGCTGTAGACCGTATGGCGCTTGTCGCCGATGTATATGCGCACGTAGTCGGCCATCGCCTCGACCATCACGATTTTGGAAATGTCCAACCCTACGAGCCCAGAATCCATCTTCACAAACAACTTGTCTCCCTTTGGGACAATCTCTGAATCGACCTTGATGGCGTCCAGGACCTTGTGATAGGCCTTGAGAAACCGTGGATAATCGGGCGGCTTGACGAGATAATCGGTGACGTCCAAGTCAAAGGCCGGGACTGCATACTCCTCTTTGCTCGAAATCAATACCACGTGTGGTTTTACCTTGAGCGAGCGGATGAATTCCAAACCTGACATGCCAGGCATCTCCACGTCGAGAAACATCACGTCGACATTTTGTATCCGTAGGGCATTGGCTGCATCGATGGCATTCTCGCAGTAAGCTACGCAGCGCAGCCCCTCTGTCTGGTCAATGTAGCGCTCGATGATCTTACGTGACATGGGATCATCGTCGGCAACGATGCAAGTGATGAAATCTGGCATGAACAAATGAATGAAAATTGACCTGAAAATAACAGTATTATCCCTATGATTCAAAGGAATTCAAATTTTATTTGGCTTTTATGAAGAACTTTCTTGTCCGATACCCCCGCCAACGATCCTATGGCATTTGGTAGAATGGGCTGACTTGGGGCATTCATCGAGCAAAAATGTTGATTTGTCGAAGAAGCTATGGCCAAGGTGGAAAAAGTTGTTGGTTTGTATCGCTTTGAAGAGCAACCGTTTGTCGTGGCTCTCGAAAACATCTTAATTGTTTATCATCAAAAGTTATCTAGAAAATGGGATTTGTACAAGAATTTAAGGATTTTGCCATGCGTGGCAATTTGGTGGACCTGGCAGTCGGTGTTGTGATCGGCGGAGCCTTTGGCAAAGTGGTCACAGCTTTCATCGATGGCATGGTCATGCCGTTGATCTCGCTGCTCACCGGTGGCATCGACTTCAACAACAAATATTTTGCCCTCGGCGAAAAAGTCAAGGCCGCCGTGGCACTCGACCCCGCGCTGCCGCTCGACAAGGCCAAGGAACTTGGTGCCGTCGTGGCCTACGGTAGCTTCCTCACCGTCGTGATCGACTTTTTGGTCGTGGCATTGGTGATCTTCATGGTGATCAAGGCCATGAACAAAATGAAGAAGCAAAAAGAGGCTGCTCCCGCACCAGCTCCTGCTCCTACCAACGAAGAAGTATTGCTGACCGAAATCCGCGACGCGCTTGTGAAGCGTGGCAACTGATTTGGCTGAAAATTGATATGGAAACCGTGAAGGCCTAGCAGCCTTCACGGTTTCAAATACTTCGATTTTTTCATCTCGTTTGATTATTTAAAACTCCATTTGTTCTGATACCATGAAGAAGATCATCTTCCTGTTAGCCATTACTTTGTGCCTTGTCGGCGCAGCATCTGCTCAAGATACCATTCCAAAGCCCTGGACCAAGGGCGGCCAAGGCGGCATC
>JANMIM010001196.1:0-2677 GCA_031375795.1 Bacteroidota bacterium | reverse complement strand
CCTACAACAACAAGGTCACTGCATTGGCGGTCGGCAACCAGGAATTTTACGTGGCGCCCGAGGGCAAGTCGGGTGCATCTGCCCCGGCTGGCAACACCGACGGGTTCTGGCATTTTGATCCCAGCAAAGGCTGGCACCGGTTTGACGTGGACAATGAGCTCTCGCGCGATCTGGTATGGGCGGAGTTTGCACGCTGCGCCTACAGCGTGCCCGACAGCGTCTGCTACATGGGCAGTTGGAACCATGGCGTGATCAGGCTCAAGGGCGGGCGCATCACGCACCAGTGGACGCCCCGCAACTCCAACCTCAACGGTGGTGTGGGCAACTCCATCCGCGTGAGTGCATTGGCCATCGACAAGGACAAGAATGTATGGGCTGGTGGCATCGTGGCCGACTACAACCTCAACGTCTTCAGTTCCGCAGATTCCCTCTGGCACCCGATCATCGTCCCTGGCCTGTACCCGATCGGCATCGTGATCGACGACGCGGGCAACAAGTGGATCAACAATCAAGGTGCGGGCATCATCGTGTACAATGAAAATGGCACCTTTGACGTGAGCACCGACGACAAGGTCAAGTCGCTCACTGCCGAGTCGAGCCGAGGCGGGCTGCCGACCAATACCGTCTATGCCCTCGCCAAGGACCTGAGGGGCCAGATTTGGGTCGGCACCTTGGAAGGCATCAGCGTATTCGCCAATCCCAGCGCAGTCTTCAACAACAATTTTGCCGATGCCAGTTGCCCGGTCATTGAGGGTTACTGCCTGCTGCGCGACCAGAAAGTCAATGCCATCGCCGTCGACGGCGCCAACAGGAAGTGGATCGGCACCGACAATGGGCTCTACCTCGTGAATCCGCAGGGAAACAAGCTCTTGGAACACTACACGACCGAGAACAGCCCGCTGTTCAGCAACATCGTGCAGGAGTTGCAGATCGACCAGCAGACCGGTGAGATCTTCATTGGCACCTCCTATGGCCTGCTGAGCTTCATGGGCGAGGCCATCGGTGGCAAGCCCGACAGCGACAGCCTTTACGTCTACCCCAATCCGATCGCAGGTGACTACGAGGGTCCCATCGCCATCACGAGTTCCTACAAGGACGTGGAGGTCAAGATCACCACGGTCTCGGGCCGGTTGGTGCGGGCCATCACCGCGACGGGCGGGCAGGCCATCTGGGACGGCATGGATACCGCCGGGAACCGGGTCACCCCAGGTATTTACCTGGCCATGGTCGCCGACAAGGAGCGCAAGTACAGCGGCATCGCAAAATTCGTGATCCTCGAGCTGCCCAAATGAAACTCTTCTATCTCAGCAACGACAACCTGCGCAACGCAGCCTTTGTCAAGGACCTCGTGTACAACTACAAGGGCATCGGCAAGAGCATCCTGCTCCACGACCACTTTGGCGGCATTGGCGACACGCGGTTTGTGACCAAGCGCATCTCGGCACTCATGAGCGAGGAGATGATCGTGAACAATCCGTTTTCAGGCGATCAGCGCAGCATCGTGGCCCGCAGCGGCGGGGAGTTGAGCCTGCGGGGGGATTTTTTGCAGGCGCAGTTTGCAACGGTGGACTTGATCGTGTTGAATGCGCTGGGGATGGAGGGCGACGAAGTGAAGCCAATGGATTCGAGGCAGGTTTTGGGCCTTTTGCGGGCACACTTTGGGGTGAATGAAGTCCATTTGTTTCCCAAGAACGTGCGTTCGCCCTTGGTCTCGGTGCGCCGCAGCCTCAGCTCGGCAGACGAAGTCGAGCAATTGCGGTCGGTGTATGAAGAGGAAGGCCCCGTGCTGGACAGCGCGCTCGGCTTGCTGCCCGTGATCCTCGCCGCCCCAGGCAACTTCAAGCTTGGGGTGAGCTAGTCCACGATGATCCGCAAGACCGAAGCCATCGTCCTCAACACCCGCAAATTTGGCGACAGCAGCCTCATCTGCACGATGTACACGCGCGCCTACGGCCGCCGCAACTTCCTCATCAAGGGCTACCGGAGCACCAAGTCACGCAAGCGCCACAGCTATTTCCAGCCGATGAGCATCCTCGATGTGGTCTATTACCACAAGGATACACGCGATTTGCAGCTCATCACCGAGACCAGCAACCGCTTTTTTCTCGAAACCTTGCAGACCGACCCCGTCAAGATCACCCTGGGCATGGTTGTGATCGAGCTGTTTCACCATACCGTCCAGGAAGAGGAACCCAATTACCCATTGTTTGACTTTTTGGGCCGTATCTTAGCCGAATTGGATCGTCGGGACCACCATTTGATCCATGTTTTCCTCTTTTACCTCGTGCAACTGAGCAATTACCTCGGCTTTTTCCCCAGCGACCTCGTCCAAAACCCCGCATTGCCGATCCACTTCGACGTGCGCAACGGCATTTTGGAAAATGGCCACCTGCACGATGCCGGCGCCGCCCTCGCCCTCGCATTTGCCCGCACGGAAATCGCCCATTGCCATGAAATCCCCGTGACACAAGCCGCCAAAAACAACCTCATCGCCTCGATGATGGAATACTACCAAGTACACGTAGACGGCTTCAAAGTGCCGTCGAGCCTGGCAGTGTTTCAGGAGATTTTTGGGGGTTGATCTCTCAATAGAGTCGGCGGCCTCCGGCCGCAGGACTACTGACCCTTTGCCTCCGGCGGGTCGTAGCGATTTTCGTTCGCCGGAGGCAAATGGTCG
>JANMIM010001123.1:0-7793 GCA_031375795.1 Bacteroidota bacterium | reverse complement strand
GCAGGCCGAGCAATGCGCCCTATGACCTCACAAGCTACGCGCTCATCAAGGATTTTCCGCTCAATGTCGTGGTCGTGGACCTGATCTGGGGCACGGTTTTGACCGGCGCGGTGAGTGCTGCGAGTTTTGGGATCGTAAGGTGGTTGAGTTGAGGAATGGGGTTGGATGGATGTACGATTTCTAGAAATGCGGCAGGATTTTTAGCGACGAATACATTTTTGTCGAATCTCGAAAGTTTCTAAATTGGTGCCTAAAAGCCCCGCAGGGGCGCAATACGTAAGCGATGGGCAACCCCCACGCCAATCGTTCTTCAATGCTATAAAGCCCCGCAGGGGCACAATATGTCAGAGTAGGGCAACCTCCCACCCCCAGCGTTCTTCAATGCCGCAAAGCCCCGCAGGGGCACAATGTGTCAGCGTAGGGCACCCCCCCACGCCCAGCGTTCTTCAATGCCACAAAGCCCCGCAGGGGCACAATATGTCAGCGTAGGGCAACGCCCTACGCAAGGTGTTCACCCACAACAAAAGCCCCGCAGGGGCGTAATCGCGTGTATCATGGGACAATCATTGGTCAAGAACTACCTCCACATTGTGTTCAGCACAAAACACCGACAAGCCCTCATTCATCCGCCTTACGAGATTGAGTTACATCGCTATCTCGGCGGCATCTGCAACGAATTGTAATGCCAAAATATCCAGGTCGGCGGACATGTCGACCACATTCACATCCTGTGTATGCTGTCAAAAAAAATGACGGTGTCCAAGCTCATGGAGGAATTGAAAACGAATTCCTCCAAATGGATCAAGACCAAGGACGATGCCCTGCGCAATTTTTATTGGCAGGAGGGATATGGGGCATTTTCGGTGACCCCAGATGCCATCGATAGGGTCGCGAAATACATTGAAAACCAACAAGTCCACCATCAGAAGGTGACCTTCCAGACGGAATTTAGGACAATTTTGAAAAGGTATCGTGTCGAATATGACGAACGATACGTGTGGGATTAGCGATGGCCGATCGGGGCATTCAAGCGTTTGTTGTGAAGGTATCGCGCCCCTGCGGGGCTGCTTGTTGGGTGTGCGTCAGCCCGTAGGGCTGCGCCCTACGCTGACGTATTACGCCCCTGCGGGGCTGTAGCGGGTCCCCTCACAAGCGAACAATAGGTCAGCGTATCATCGCCAATGCCCATCGCCATCGCCAACGCCATCGCCAACACCCATCGCCAACACCCATCGCTCATCGCCATCGCCATCGCCATCGCCATCGCCAACGTCAATCGCCCAACGCCAACGCCCCATGCCAACACCCATCGTCTCGCGCCCAGCGTCCCATGCCAACGCCCATCGTTCTTCGGTACCCCAGCCCCGCAGGGGCGCAATAAGTCAGCGTAGGGCATCGCCCTACGATAGACGTTCACCCACAACAAAAGCCCCGCAGGGGCGCAATCGCACAGCCATACCCACATCACCACCGATATTTCAACTTCAAAACTATCCCCAACCCGATCGGCACCTCCAAACAATCCCTAACTTGCAGGCATGTTGATTCTCCTGATCCTATCCGCTGCCCTGCACCTCGCCATCATGGCGACGCTCGTGATTGCATGGAGATCAAGGGGCAGTGAGTTGAGAGTTGAGAGTGGAGAGTTGAGAGTGCCCCAACTCTCCACTCTCCACTCTCCACGCTCAACTTACGAAGGCATTACGGTGATCATCGCCGCACACAACGAAGCCTCCAACCTCCAAAAATTTCTCACCAACGCGCTCACGCAAGACTTCGCTGGCGACTACGAGGTGATCGTCGCGCTCGATCGCTGCACGGACGCCTCCGCACAGGTGATCGCCGCCATGCAGGAGCGCCATGCGCACCTGCGCGTGCTCCACATCCACGCGCTAGCTCACGGCTGGACTGGCAAGAAGCATGCGCTGCACCTTGCCATCCAAGCAGCGCGATACGATTGCCTGGCCTTCACAGACGCCGACTGCGCGCTGCCGCCATGCTGGCTAGATGGCATCGCCGCCCAATTTGCCGCGGGCAAGGACCTCGTGCTGGGCGTGAGTCCCTATGCGCCGGCGCCGGGCTTGATCAACCTGCTCATCCGGTTCGAGACGCTCATCACCGCCATCCTGTACATCGGCCTCGCCCGTCTGGGCCTGCCCTACATGGCCGTCGGACGCAGCCTGGCCTACCGCAAGGCGTGGTTTGAACGGGTAGGTGGCTTCGGCGACATCGCCCATCGGCTTTCGGGAGACGATGACTTGCTGGTGAATCGCGCCGACCCTCACACCCAGATCGGGTACCTCACGCGCCTGGAAACCCAGGTGCCCAGCCTCCCCAAAACCACTTGGGGAGCATGGATGAGGCAGAAAAGCAGGCATGGCAGCGCCGGTACCGCCTACAAGCCCGCATCGTTGGCGATTTTGTCGGTCATACATGGGCTGCATCTGATTTTTTACATATCTTTGATCGTTGTTCTTTGTTTGCAGTCTGCCGTCCTGTGGCCCTTGGTCATCTACCTCCTGCGCACCGTCGCCATGGTCGCATTGCTTGGGTTTATCCCCAATCGGGGAAAAGTAGGTTTGTTGTTGGCATTTCCTTTGCTGGATTTGCTGTATATGATCTACATCGTGCTACTCATGCCGGCTGCTGTATTCATCCAACCTAAATGGAAAAACAATGATGGCGGAAGCGTCTAAAAATACCCGCGACGATCTTGAACTGGTCAAGCGCGCCGCAGAGAAGGATCCGAAGGCCTACGAGAAGCTGTTGAAAAAATACCGCAAGTCGGTGTATTACATGCTCCTCAAGATGGTGAACAATGTCGATGATGCCGAGGACCTCACGCAGGAGGCCTTTGCCAAGGCATTCAATTCGCTCCACAAGTTTGACTCCAAGTACGCCTTCAGCACTTGGCTCTTTCGCATCGCCACCAACAACTGCATCGACTTCATCCGCAAGAAGCGCGTGCAGACGATCAGCATCGATACGCCCTACGAAAACGACGACGGCGACAGCTTCTCATTTGACATCAAGGACCCCGAGGACAATCCCGACGAGGTCATGCTGCGCAAGCAACGCAAGGAATACCTGAGCATTGCCGTGGAGAAATTGCCTGCCAAATACAAGAAATTGGTGGACTTGCGCTACTTCCAGGAGCTGTCTTATGAGGAGGTCGCCGTAGAGCTCGACCTGCCGCTCGGCACCGTGAAAGCGCAACTTTTCCGTGCACGGGAATTGCTGGCACAAGAGCTGAAATACTTGGAAGGCAAGATGTAATTGGATTAATGGAGAATGGATAATTGAAAATGGATAATTAATCATAGGCGATGGCAACATTATTCTTGATTAATCATCCATTTTTTACTCAAAATTGGTTCAACGCTTTGCTAGATGAAGTGGAACAACGCCCTGCTTGATGCACAACGCTTGATTGGCGACGATGCAGCCGATGCTGTCGTCGCGCAATTGGATGCAGATTTTGGAGCTGACAAGGCGCGGGAATTGTTTGGGATGCTCATCCGCAACATCAGCATGGAGGCGCCATTGCAAGCATTGCCGCAATATGTACGCACTTTCTTTGAAACACAATCTGCTCCTCCGACCGACCTGGACGAAGCCCGTATCATTCGTGGGCAACGGGTTTTTGTCGATTTCGGGCCTGAGATTACGTTGATGCTGTATTTCAAGTCGCTGCCCACCACGTATTTGGATTGGCGGTTGTCGGAGACCCTGGGCATCACAGGGCGGCTCGACGACACCCGCAAGTGGCCCGAGGTATTTTCAAGGAGGGTAGGGGAGACCGCACAGTTTTTGTTGGATGTGATGACGCCCGGGAGCCTGCGACAGGGTAAGCAAGGCATCTCTACCACGCTCAAAGTGAGGCTCGTGCATGCGAGCATTCGCCAATTTGTGGGGCACAGTGCAGCCTACAAACCGCAGGAATGGCAAACGCCCATCAACCAAGAAGACTTGGCGTACACGCTGCTCACTTTTGGCTTGACGATGGTGCAGGGATTGCGGCAGATGAATTTGAAACTATCGGTGCAGCAAGCCGAGGATTTTTATTATGCATGGAAATTGGTCGGCCATTATTTGGGGATCGATCACAAGATGATTCCTGATGACCTGGCCGACGCCGAAGCGCAACAGCAAGCGATGTTTGCGCGCCTCGTTGGCTCCACGGAATCCAACAATTCGATCACGAAGGCGCTGCTAGATTTCGCGCGGGAAACGATGCTGCCGACCGATTTGCTCGACAATTCACCGGAGTTCCTGTTGCGCTATTACATGGGAGACGCGTTTGCAAATACCCTGGGCGTGCAAGCAAAAAAGGGATGCGTGGCAGCCTTCTTGCCACAGGCGATGGCGAAATATTTTGGCCTGCTGGAAAAGCTGGAAGACAGGGGATTGGGAATTGAAAAGCTATGCAACAAACTCGGCCTGGCCGTGATCAAGGGCATGGTCAAACGCTTCAAAAGTGTCAAGGGCCGAGGCTTGGCAATCCCCGAGGAAATGGCCAAGGAGTGGGGTCTTTAGCCGCAGGCTAAATCCTCGCTCTCACACTCTCACTCCCACTGACGCAAACTCACACTCCCTGACGCAAACTCACACTCGCACTGACGCAAACTCACACTCGCACTGACGCACTCTCGCACACACGAAATCCAATTCAGAAAATCACTGATTCTCCTCCTCCAAAGGCGTTGCAGGAAAAACGACATCATAATATATGCTGGCCATGGGCACAGAAATCCCAAGACAACTGAGCTTTACTTGTGTCTCCAAGCCATAGTACACGTGATATACCCATTCCCCTGTCGCTGACCTAGAATATACATAAACTTGCGGGACATCTTGTTCCACCAAGACATATTCTTGCAGGCTATCAAGTGCTTTGTACAGCTCGAATTTTTCGCCTCTGTCGCGCGTTGCAGTGGAACTCGAGAGCACCTCCACCACCAACCGCGGGTTGCGCACGCTATCCTTGCGCAAGTCCGAGACCTCCAATTCACCGCAAATGACGGCTACATCGGGATGGAGGTAGGAATTTGCAGCACCGACGGCGATGCGAATGTCTGGAGAGTACACACTGCATCCTGAGCCACGCATAGCGATCGACAGTTCAGTGATCACATTGGCCGTGATCTTTGAATGATCAGGCGAGCTGCCGGCCATGTCCACGATCACGCCATCGTAGTATTCTGCCCTACCCTCAATCGTGTCTTCATAGGCAAAGTAGGCCTCTGGACTTACCTTTTGTACTTTCCTCAACGTGCTCATAGATCAAAAATGCACCAAAGACATCAAAATTGCAAGCACAAAAATCAATCATCCGACTTCAAATACTTGGCATCCACCTGACTAGGAAACTTGACCTTGGCCCTTGCATTTGCACGTAGGTCGTTGATAATGTGGACGATGTCCTTGCTCTCCTTGCGCTTCACCCACCAGATGATAAGGTTGGCGATGAAGCCGGGGCTGCGTACGAGCTTGCCAAGCTTGGCGGTATTGAAGTCTTTTTGTTCGATTTCAAATTTCCATTGATCGGTTGCGGCCCTCGCCAATTTCTTGGCGAATCTCCAAGCCTCGTCGCGGGCGATCTTGATGCTGAATTCCAGGATGGCGTCCTCGCCGACGACGTAGCGCAATATCAGTCCAAAGCGCGGTGACAAATGCACGAGGTCATTCTTGATGTCGTCGACGAGCGCGTTCAGGATCACGTTGATCGAATTGAAGTCCTTGTGCAAGCCCTTGATGGCATCGCCCGGCGCGGTCGTGGCCGCAGCAATGCCCAGGTCGAGGTTGATGTGGGCATTCATCCCCACAAGCAACTCCTGCAAAATCAAATGCGAGGGAAATTGTTCGCAAGCCTCGAAACACTGCTGCCAGCTCGCAGTCGGCAACAGGCCCTTGCGGTGTTGGTGAAAGGCTTCCAAGTACCGATTGGCGAAGATCACGTCGAGCTTTTCCATCCTGGGGCCGTCCTGGAAGACGTCGCCTCGGGCGATGCCTTCCTTCACCTTTTCGGTCACGACCACGTAGAGCGCAGGGAAGATGCCGCTCGGACTCTGGTTGTCGATCGACCATTGGATGACTTCATTGAGCTGAGCGATGACCTCGTCGATGTTTTTGGCGGGCGTATATTCCATGTCGATAAAGTTGGGTATAGGGAATTTTCAAAGTGAAGATAGCACATCGTGCGGCAATCTTCCAAGTGCCAACGACGTTACATTTCATCGGAAACCGCGCCTCGATGTACGATTTCACCTTGCCCCAGACTTCAGGGGATTTGGATCAGCCCGCTTGGCGCACGCCCACCTTGAAGGTCGTGCCGATGCCCATGGTACTCTCAAACATGAGTTCGACGCCGATGCGCTCGGCCAGTGCCTGCACGATGGACAAGCCGAGCCCGGTCGAGGTCTCGCCGCCCGTGGGCCTTGCAGAGAGCCGCTGGAATTTTTGGAACATCTTGGCTTGATCGGCCGCCGATATGCCAGGCCCCTCGTCACGGATTTCAATCCATTGCATTTGGGCTTCGCTGCGAATGCTCAGATGCACTTTTTTGCCTTTGGGGGTGAATTTGACAGCGTTGGAGATGAGGTTGTCGAGGATGCGGCCCAGCAGTTTTTCATCGGTCTTGGCGATGGTCGAGACAGCATCCATCGTGATCTCGATCCCTTTTTGCATGGCATCGTTGTCAAACCCATGCCGCGAATGATCCAGCAAGGACAGCAGGTCCACCGCCGCTAACTCGACGCGATGGGCATTTTGTTCGTAGGAATTGAGTTCCAGGAGGTCCTGTATGAGCTTGCCGCCGTCGTTGGAGACTTTTTTGATCATTTGGAGGTAGCGTTCCTGCTCGGTGCTCAGATTCCCCAGATTCTGCACGAGCTCGGCGAGGGCTGCAGAGCGGTTCAGCGGAGCCCGTATGTCGTGGGCCACGATCCCGATGAGCCCGTCCTTCTCTTGGTTCAGGTCGGCGAGGCGTTTGTTTTGGAGGGACAGGGCCTCGTTTTGCAGCACAATCTCTTGCTGCTGCCGCTTGATTTCATCACCTCTGTTTTGAATCGTCTTGAGCATGCGGCTGCGTTCGCGCCCGCGCAACACCACCACGATCAGCAAGACGATGGTCCACAACAGACCGATGGCGACCCCGCCGGCAATCCACCTCCAACGCGTTTTTTCAATCTCGTCCAGGGTTTTTGCATTGTTCAGCAATTCGATTTCCTTCTTTTGGTTTTCGCTTTGGAATGCAGCCTCCAAGCGACTTGCTTGTTCGGCCATCTGTGGGGTAAACATGGAATCCTCCACAATGGCCTGTTGCTCAAAATTTTCCGCGCTTTCCTTGTAGCGGCCCATTTTGTAATACATCTGTCCCTTGAGCTGATACAGCTGCATCAACCTTGCCTTTTCGCCCGAGCTCACGATCATCGGTTCGGCTTCGGCGAGGTATTGATTTGCCTTTGCAAGATCGCCACGCAACACATGGACGTTGGCGATGTTCATCAGTGTATTTCCGATGCTGCCTTTGTTGGGGACTTTTGCTTTTTTCTTGTATTCGAGGGCAATGGAATAGTGGTAGATCGCGCTGTCTCCCGCCTTCACCGGGTCGAAAATGTTGCCCAAGTTGTTGTAGGTGGCTGCATAGATGCCCCAAAACTCGGTGCCATTGAGCAACTGCAGATTCTCCTGGTACTTCAGCTTACTCGCCAGGGTATCCTTCTTGTTCATCAGTGCCACGCCGATGTTGTGTTGTGCCGAGATTTGACCGCGCACATCCTTCACCGAGGCAT
>JANMIM010000274.1:0-13508 GCA_031375795.1 Bacteroidota bacterium | reverse complement strand
AAGCTGCCAAAAATGATGTCGAGCGGCTTGGAGGTCTGCCGCGTGGTGCGGTTCAGGTTCTTGACCTTGGTATTGGAGCTGCCCAGCGAGATGTAGGCATTCACGAAATAGAGGCCTTCTGACTCGATCTGCGTATTGTAGGACTCGAGGTAGAATGAAAGGCTGTCCATGTCTTGGTAGGTGCCGTTGGTGACCAAGGGCATGATGTCAAAACCGAGCTTGCTATGGGCCATCTGCAGGACAGATGGCTTGACCGACTGCACAAACTCGATGTCGCTCAGCGACATGATCTGCGTCGGCTGCGGCTTGATGACGATGTCAAAGACAAACTGGTGCTGGTGTGCCTTGGTGGCAATCTTGTCCTTGAGATAGCCTTTGAACTCATATTCACCCGGCTCCAAACTGATGCGGCGGATGTCCATGATCCCAAACCGTGTCTGATCGGGGGTTGTATCCTTGACGATCGGGCTCAGCAACTCAAAGCTGCGGTCGTAGGTGACCGCCTGGTCTGGCAAGTTGCCCTTGCGGGTGATGAGGTAGTGGACCTCGACATTGCCCTGCATGCCCCCGTCCTCAGATTTGCCATAGGCCACCGAGGCGGCGTCGATGTCGAGGTAGATTTCGCTGTAGGGCTTGCCCGTGTTGTCATAGAAGTTGCAGATGTCCACGTAGTACATCAAGTCCTTGGCAGAGAGGAGGTTGGCTGTGGAGAGCAAGGCTGCAAGCAACAAGCTATTGAGCAGATATCTTTTCATGGGTGCCCGATTAATCATTTTACCAAGACGGCAGCATCAATTTTGCCTGGAGGCACAGAAAACGCCGTGACTATTTCTAATTTTACCATTGGCCGTGGCACAGATGTCCACAAGCCGCATTTTAGAGTAAATTTACGGAGAATATGAAAATTTTTCCCGTTTATTATTTCCCACCGATTTCATGGTTTGCGGCGGCTTTGCATGAGCAGACGATCGTATTGGAGAAATTTCAATACTTCCGCAAGCAGCATTATTTCAACCGCATGGAGATCAAGACGCCCGACAAAGTCCTGCGTTTGAGCATCCCCATCCAAAAGGCTGCCGAGCACACGCCGATCGGTTTGCGCACCATCGCCCATGACTGGAATTGGCGGCACGACCACTGGAAGTCGATCGAGGCCGCCTTGCGCTCCTCGCCCTATTTTGAGTTTTTTGAGAGCCGCATCGAGGCATTTTATACCCAGCCGGTCGCATCGCTGTTTGACTACAACCTCGCGATCCTCACGATGGTGCGCGACGCCTTGCGGCTCGACATCCAATGGACGATTTCTGAGACCTACGTGGGCACCGAGCATTGCGAGGCCGACTACCGCGAGGTGTTTAGCCCCAAGAACGGTGCGATGCCCCCCTGGTTCAAGCCCAAGTCCTATTTGCAGGTATTTGGGGAGGTCTTTTCGCCCGATTTGTCCATCTTGGACCTCATGTGCTGTAAAGGGCCGGAAACGGAACGGATTTTGCGGGAAAGCTTTTTGGGGAGTGAAAAGTGAAAAGTGAAAAGTGAAAAGTGAAAAGTGAAAAGTGGGGAGTGGGGGTTTGGGCATTTTGGATTTTTTGTCTGGCTACGATTTGAAAGCATGGATTTTGTGAAGCGTTTTGGGTTTTTGGTTTTGGGCTTTTGGCTGTGGTTTGGGCTGCCTTTGGCGGGTCTGTCGCAGCGTGATAGCATTCCGCATATTGTGACGGGGCGGTTTGATTGGGCCAAGTTCAAGTTGGAGGTCCAGGCGCCGGTGTTTCAGCAAAACGACATGGCGATCTACATCCTGCGCAAAGACAGCCTCGGCGAACTCATCAGCAAGGAGGAAAATGCCGCTTGGATCAAGGATTTCCATTTTGTAGACGTGAACCAAGACCGATGGCTCGACGCCTTCTATTGCGGCTCGACCAAGGCCAAGGAGGGCTATTACACCTATTTCATGCAAGCCGATACGGGGCTCAACTACCCCATCCGCCTGCAGGCTCCCGGCTATGTACACCTCCTCACGCCCAGCAAGGAAGGCTTGGAATTCATCATCCGCGACGATGCCGCCGGCAAGGATTTCCTCCACACGGTCACGGAGTATTATTTTGACTGGAAGACCCGGCAGCTCGACATGGGCTGGCAATTGCAAATGCTCGGCACCACCGAGGTTCCGATCATGCGCAAGCCCGAGGCGTTTCAATTGCATTATCCCACCGAAGTCAGAAGCACTGCCCGTGTGGTCACCGAGCCGGCCCACGACTACAACCAAGACGGCAAGTATGAGGTGATGGGAAATGTCGTGGCCATGCTCGATGCAGGCACGCCGTTGTTTCGCCTCGCCGAGGTCGAGTCGGCGAGCGGGAAATGGAGTTTCGTGACCGTGCTCAGCACTCCCACCAAAAACCATGTCTTCCAGCCCATCAAGGGCGTGAAGATGGCCTACGCAGGCTGGATCCTGACGGATGCCTTGGGTGGAGGGAAGTGAGAATTGGCCCACGCCACGGGCTCGCCACCCTCACTCCCCTTGGATGTCGATCGACTCCAAGTGAATCAATGAAAACAGTTTCAGCACAAACTCGTCGTGCAGTCCGAGCTTGGCGGCGTGCTGCTGCACCTGCTCGATGATGGCATTCCAGCGGTTGTGCTGGTAAAATGCGATGTTGTTTTCCTGCTTGAGCAGGCCGATGCGCTTGCTCAGCTCCATGCGGTCGGCCAGGAGTTGCAGCAGCTCGCCGTCGGTGCTGTCGATCGCGTCGCGCAGGATCGCGACCTGCTCCTTGTAGCTCGGATTGTCGGTGGTGTGCTGCCGCCATTGCAGGTGGCCCATCAATTCCTTGAATGCTGCCGGCGTGAACTGCTGTGCTGCATCGCTCCAGGCCGCGTCGGGATTGGGGTGGGTCTCGATCATGAGCCCCTCAAAGCCGAGGTTGAGTGCCTTGCGGGCGATCTCGGGGATGTATTTGCGGCGACCGGAGATATGGCTCGGGTCGCAGATGATCGGGATCTCTGGCATGAGGCGCTTGAGCTCGATGGGGATCTCCCAGAGCGGCTCGTTGCGAAACAAGCTCTTGCCATAGACGTTGAAACCGCGGTGGCAGGCCATGACCTGGCCCACGTTGGCACGCAGGATGCGCACGAGGGCACCTTTCCACAGCTCCAAGTCGGGATTCACGGGATTTTTGACCATGACGGGCACCTTCACGCCCCGCAGGGCATCGGCGATCTCCTGTACCGTGAAGGGGTTCACGGTCGTGCGGGCGCCGATCCACAACAGGTCCACGCCTGCCTTGAGCGCCGCCTCGACGTGGCGCGCATTGGCGACCTCGACGGCGGTGCGCAATCCGACCTCCTTTTGCACGCGCTGCAGCCAACCGAGGGCCTCGTGACCCACGCCTTCAAAGCTATCGGGCGATGTGCGCGGCTTCCAGATGCCCGCACGGAAATAGCTGATGCCCGCATCGGCCAGTTGCCCTGCGGTGTCCATGACCTGCTCCTCGGTCTCGGCACTGCAAGGGCCGGCGATGATCAAATGGTTGGCTTCACCCGCTTCAGGGGCAGCATCGAGTGGCATTGTCAAGGATTCTAGGCGCGTCATCGCATTCATTTACAGAAAAACGCACGAATATAGGGAATGTTTTGGGTTTCGATGAGGAATGCGACGGATCACATTCCCCCGATCGCCCCAAATCCCTAAATTGGCTGCACGGATGAAGGCTCGAATCATTTCTTTCCTCTTGTTGGTCACCTGTTTTGGATGGGGAGGCAGGTGCTTGGCTGCATACGGCGAGTTCCATACCACATGGGATTCCCTCCCGAAGCTGTATTTGCCTGCCTTGGATTGCAGGCCGTTCACCAGCATCACGATCATCATCAGCCAGGTTCCCAGAGGGGCTTATGGACATGTAAACAGTTACGGGAAATGTGCCCAACTCTGCAAATGGGACTGCGATGTGACTGAGGAAGGAAGAATGCGTTTGACGATTGAAAATGCCTTTGGTTATGGCCCTCGTTATTTGCCCTGCGATGCCCCCGTCCGTGTCGAATTTGGCGTCGTGCGATCCAGCAAGCAAATCGTCCATTGTGCCTTGCAATTCCGAATCTTGGGAAGCAGGATTTTGCCGAAGGTGCGGATCGGAGAGGTCGTGGTGAGAATCTTGCCGAGCGGCACAGGCAGTACCGACAGCGATGTGTTCATCTATCCGCAGGTAGAAATGATTGCTCCCGATGCAGGGGATCCCTTGTGGTTGAGACCAATCTGGCATGTGTCGATCGCGGGCGCAGGTTTTCGGACGGTAGAGGCACGAGGCTGGAATGATTGCGCTGGAATGACCAAGAGCATGAAGCATCGAGGCCCCTGCAAGCCCGATCCCATTTTGTTGTCGCAGTTGAAGGTATCCCAAGGCGTGGTCAAGATCACGTTTCACGATGACATCGAGGCGTATGTAGACGGAGGCAGCATCGTGAAATTGGCGTTTGAGACGGAAGAACTTTCCTTTTGGTACGACTTGCTGCACGGCAAAATCGTGGAGCGATAGCGTTCAGCTTCCAATCGGTTTTGTCGAACCAGGATGATGAAATAATCAGGCTTTGTAAGTATTTAAGTCTTTGCTTAGGCGGAAATCCTCCCAATTAACACTAAATATGGAGTGTGTAACGATTGGCCCAGCCATTGTAAATAAACGTACAATTTCCCAGGATGTCCTTGCCAATCGATGCAAAGTAAGGCTGGCGCGCAAACCTGAGACGGTAATAGGCTCCTCCTAAATGCGTCGATGCTGTTGCCAAGCATTGCTAACTGAATGCCTCCTAATGTTGGATGACGATTGTGCGTCGAAGATCAATCTGGGAGGGTCCAAATCTCACCGAGACGACATAGACACCAGGACTGAAATCTGCGCATGATAATCTCAGCACGGGCTGCTTTCCAAAATCGTGTCTTAAGTCTTTGAGGATTCTGCCGTGAAGATCGGTTACTTGAACCTGAAAGGGGTCATCCGTCGCGGTACCAATAAATAGTTCGACATACTCGGATGCTGGTGTAGGTGACAAGGTAAATCCAAGGATTTCGGCTGTGCCCACCCCGACCACGGATGGAACATAAAGAGTGTCGTTTAGATTGCATCCCAACGAATCCTCCACATAGGCAAGGTAAGTGCCGGGGCCAATGGATAGGAATATTGGAGATTGTTGCGGGCCGTTGGGACCCAATCCATACCTCAGCGGTGGTGTACCTCCCGTGGCAAAAATGCTTACGTTGCTTTGATTGGGTGGCATGGCTACGACCGAAATCGAGTCCAAAAGGAATATTGGTGGTGATGACAAAACAATGGGATCAGATAGCTCACCAAAGCCCATCGAGTCTAACACTTGAACAACATAAGTGCCTGAAGCCAAGCCCGTGAAGATTGGCGTCGGAACAAAATTTTGACCATCGAGGCTGTATAGGAAGGGTGAAGTACCCCCCAGAATTGTGACATCGATGATCCCATCATCCGTCCCATAGCAGGGAGGCGAAGTCGAGGCCGTGTTCACGAGAAGGCGCCGCACCTCGGTGATCGCTGTGTTTGTGATGACGGGCAGGTTAAAATCAAAGTATATGGAGGCTGCGTTTTCGATAAAGGTGTGTGGCATCAAGTTTTGAGCTGGCTTGATTCTGAAACAAATATATCCTTGGCTGCCCAGCTGATTGGTGGAACTGTCGGGAAGCTCAATGCCCGGAAATGTCCATTGGATAACGTTGCTCGCAGTGAGTGTCATCGACCAAGGATGACTCCCGCCTAGCATCTCAATCGTGCCAATTCGCAAGGTGCTGGGGATAGTATCCATGATTCGCACTTTGAAGGCCGTGTCGTTGCCCGTATTTTGGAAGTGGATTACATAATCGAGGTAGGCTCCACTATCGATTTCATGCGCATAAATACGTTCCTTGGATACAGTCTTGTCATTGGGGTCGAAGGAAGTGCTAATCCAAGTCGTGGTCGAGGAATGGTTGTCGATGGGGTTGACATCTGGTTGGAGGAGGGATATACTAGCAAGGATGGAAAAGCTTTGTCCGTTTTGCAGGGTGGTGTCCAGCGTGACGCTGCATGTGAAATGGCGCGTTTCGAACGAGGCCAAATTGTTAAAGCTCCATGTAACAGTATTGCCTATGATACTGGACGTAAGAGGGCTGGTTGCTACCAAAGTAACCACAGGCGGAAGATACAGGGTGATGTCGCCAGATACGTTGACCGATCCAGAATTACGAACGATGGCATCGTAATAAACTGTACTGCCTGGCCTTCCAGAGGGTGGGGCCACCAATGATACCCCTGCATCGACAATACCCTGCGGCATGGTCATCGCAAACACATGGCCTCCGACGGTGCTATCTTGCAATCCCGCAAAATTAAACGAATAGGAAAGCGGAGCATACGCATTGAAGTGGCCAGGCAAGCCCTGAGGGGCTATTGTTGTGATCGTAGAAGATGCTCGGCAGGTGTAGCTGCCGTTGTAATCGGAAATCGCAGTACCGCCAAAGGGTGACGCAGAAAACACAATGCCCGAAAGGTCTTGCTCGCCGAGCGACTGCACGCCATTCCCATTTCGGTCATAAAATGCCTTGCCCGACATGGCATTGCCTGCACGGTTGTAAATGCCGATCCATGAACTAGGGCAGTAGAAATTAACCGTGTCACCGTATATGTTGCTGATCTCTGGGAAGGGCTTGATGTTAAAAGGCCAAATGGACATCTGAGATGGGGGTTGAAATACGCCTTGGACAAAGAAGTTTTCCAAGCTGTCCATGCTCATGACGATATCCTGCAAATATGGCCAGCCTCCAAAAGAGGTTGATTTTACGATGGTGCCTGCTGGATCCAATCTTGTAAACTTGGAATACTGCCCATTGCTGGGGCGATTGCTTGCGACAATGGGCTCGCCTTGGCTCGTTACCACAACTGCCATTGGGCCTCGTCCAGCCCAAGACTTGGTCCATTGATGCAAACCAAAAGAGTCGATCCTTGTAACACAAGCATTGCCCGAATCCCAGGCGATGTAGATATTGCCCCCAGGATCCTGGGCCAAGTCATAGCTCTCCTCGGTAACCGAGGATAGTCCAGAGACCCACGCCCAATGCAAAGATCCATCCCTACGGTAGCGAACAAGTGCATGGTCTACTCCTGACACTGCTGCCAGTTGAGATACTCCCGCAGTTGGATCAACATCTATCATACCCGATAACCCAAAACTGAGGAAGAAGCCACCATCTTTTGCAATCTCCATGTCCCCAAAATTGTCCAATGTTCCAGTGCCACCAATATGGTAAGCATCCAGCCAATTGCCAGCAGCGTCGTATTTCGTGATACCTATGTCATAGCCTCCTAGGGGCGTAAACGTCAATGAACCTGGGCCTGGGTCAAAATCTGACGCAACCGCAAACATAACCTTGACGAATACTTCGCCAAATTGATTGGCTGCGATTCGTGCCAGCGGCCTGGTGGGAGTTGTATGATGCAACACCTCGCAAAATTGTCGTGCCCACAGCAATGTCCCAGTCGGGTCATATTTGATCAAGAAACTCGATCCAGCACCTCCGTTGAGGATCGTGCTGCCGCCCGATGGGTCGAAGTCGAAACTACCAGAAAATGCACCAACGACATACACGTTTCCCAACATGTCGGCTGTACTGGCGAGGATTGTTGGATTCTGGCCAGTGAACTCGTGGTACCAATAGAGTTCGCCATCTGAGGCATACTTGCATACCAATGATCCAGTGCCAGTCCATGAGTTAGCCTGCCACCCGATTGGATCCAAGAGCAAGGAATTGCCAAGGGTTGAATAAAATGCCGAGACCACGACCTCATCGCTCGGATTGCGCGAGATTGAGATTTGGGAACAAAAACTATTGCCCATTTTCTCAGCTTCAAGCGCGTGGGACTGCGAAATTGCAGCGTTGGCGAGGCATACCAATAAAATACACACGATCACCAATTTGATTTTTCTTTCCATTAATTCATTGTGTCGGTCAATAACAAGTGGTTTTCTTTCTATAAAAGTAAATAAAGTTTCAATTGATTATCAATGACCAGAGCCAATAAATTGGCCGATCACCCAGATTCTTCAGCATCGAGCTTGGTCCGGGATTCCCAGCAGTTCAGATCAAACATTCCCCCAAATCTGAAACTCAAGCTATATTTGCCACATGATCGCCCGCAAGCTTGCTTTCTGCCATACCATTGCCCATCTCGACAGGATGGTGAACCTGCGCTCGCTCGCCCTCTTTTTCCTCGCTCTCACACTCCCACTCTTCACTCTCCAAGCCCAGGGTGTGGTGCGCATGTACAACGAGGCGCTCGATGACTACATGAACAATCGGTTTACCCAATCGGAGGAAAAACTGAAACTGGTGCTCAAGCAGCAAAAGATCTATCCCGACGCGCTTTTCCTTTGGGGACAGTGCCGCTGGGCGCAAAAGGACTACAAAAAAGCCATCCAATTCTACAACAAGGCCCTGAAGCAGACTCCCACCAATGTCGAGTTTGTCTTTCACAAGGCGATGGCCCACCAAGACATGGGCAAGAGCACCAAGGCCGTGAAATACCTGTATGAGGCCACGCGCATCAACCCAAAATATGCAATGGCCTGGAAGCGGCTCGGCGGCATATTTGAGGCCGCCGGGGGCTATGGCAAGGCGATCGACTACTACACGACGGCGATCGAACTGGACCCGCTGGACAAGGAAGCCTTCATGCTGCGCGGCAACACGCAGGCGGCCCTTGGCAACCTGCCCGAGGCCGTGACCGACTACACCTATGTGTTGCAGCACGACGCCGACGATGCCGACGCTTGGTACAACCTTGCGGGCGTGGAATACAAGCAAGGCCACGCCTACGAGGCCGTCAAGGCCTATTCCATGGTGATCGACCTGCGGCCCACCGACCGCGACGCCTTGCTCAACCGGGGCGTGACGCTGCTGGCGCTGGGCCTTCGCGAGGATGCGCTCAGGGACCTGGACCAAGCCATCGCCGTCGATTCAACCTTTGCAAGTGCGTGGTGGAACCGCGGCTACCTGCTCTATGAACTCGAGCGCCTGCCCGAGGCGCTCCTGAGCGTGCAAAAAGCCTCGGCCCTCGCACCCAAGGACCCCGAAAGCTGGCTCCTCGCCGGGCGCATCGCCTTCAAGCAGCGTCAATACAAAGACGCCCTCGCCGCCTATGACAAGTGCATCGCCATCAACGGACGCTATGCCGAGGCCTACCTGAACCGAGGCGAAGCCAAGCGCGTGCTCGGCGACTACAAAGGCGCTTGCAAGGATTGGCAGCAGGTGCTCAAGATCGACGACGGCCCCCTCGCCGAGAAGGCGCAGAATTGGATCGACATCAATTGTGACTAGTTCCCGTTCGTCGGCGCACCCCAAAGTGCTGGCGAGGGCCGACGAACGGAATGCTTTCTTCCCTCCCCCAAAACCGCTCGGGAAGGCCGACAAAAGTTTCATTACTCCCCCTTTTCCCAGCGCTTCGCCACAAAGGGATGCAAAAACACCGATGCTATGATCACTGTGGCGCCGATGTAGAAGCCGATGCTGAGTTCGTCGCCTTCCTTGAGCCAAAAATAGGCGATGATGATCGAGTAGACGGGTTCCAGGTTGATCGTGAGGTTCACCGCGAAGGTCGAGAGCACCTTGAGCGCCTTGAGGGTGATCACGTAGGCAAATGAGGTGCAGGCAAATGCAAGGATGGTGAGGTAAAGCCAATCCCAACCGACCGGGAAAAATGACGCATCGGGTTCGAAGGCATAATAGATCGGCGAGAAAATCGACATCAGCAGAAATCCTGCTCCCAGCTCGACGGTGGTCATGGTGATCGGGTTGTATCGGCCGACAAGGTCCTTGTTGAGCACGCTGAATGTGACCGCCATCGCTGAGGAAAACAATGCCACAAAGATGCCCAGCAGCCCAAAGTCAGTGCTGCCGACCACCAAGGCGACGCCGGGCACCATCATGAGGCCGAGCAGCAACTCATAGGTCTTGAACTTGCGCTTGGTGATGATGGGCTCGATGAGGGCCGTGAAAAATGTCGCACTGGCGAGCATCGCCAGGGTCACCGACACATTGGTGAGCGCGATGGCCCCAAAAAAGGTGACCCAGTGGATGGCCACCATCACCCCGACCAGCACCATGCGCAGCAGCACCTTGCGCTCCAGGCGCAGCGCATCGCGCACCACGCCCGGCCAGAACAAAAAAGACAAGACCGTGAGGCCCATGCGCCACCAAACCAATGTCGGTTTGGGGAGACTGATCAGGTCCCCAAAGATTCCGGTGAGTCCATAGAGCAAGACTGCGCTATGGATCTGCAGATAGGCACGTGTGCGTTGTTCCATCGAGGCTGCGAAGATAGGGTTTGCCGTGGGTTTCCTTGCACGCTTGTCGCGTGGGCGGCCCTCGTGCCGATCCCTTTCCTTCTACACCGATCGCCTATTCTGGCCCATGGAGGTCGGTTTCTGGCTGCGTCGGCGCATTTATTTTGACCAACAAATTAAATCTCCTGACGAAACGCAACAATTTTGAGGGCAAGTAGTTACGGTCTATTAAAGTCCTCCAAGATGAAGAATGTATTTGACACCCTCCGCATCACTCGTCGTGCTTTGTGGGATTTGCTCGATGGGCACAGTTTGGCGACGATCAATTATGTACCTGGAGGTTTCAACAACAACCTCCTATGGAATTTTGCGCACGTGGTCGTGAGCCAGCAACTGCTCGTGTACCGCCCCTCGGGCTTGCCATTGTGCGTGGAGGATCAGCTTGTGGAGAAATTCAGGCGCGGCACCAAGCCCGATGGCAAGAGCACATCCACCGAGGTCGAGCACATTCGCCAATTGGGATTCAGCACGATCGACCAAATGGAGGCCGATTACAACGCGGGCAAATTCACGGCATTTGAGCTGGTCACGACGGGCATCGGCGCCAGGCTCGAAACGGTCGAGGATGCCATTCGTTTTGTGAATGTACACGATGGCATGCACCTGGGCTACTCGATGGCCCTCAAGCGCATGCTCGGCTAGGCTGGTTGCGGGCATGAATCCGAGGGCCAGAAGCCTCTGACGAGTTTGGAACTCGTTCCAAGCTCCTTCCAAGCAGATTCGTAATGCAAATTCCGCAAGTGATAGGATAATGAGTTGTTCGACAGCCCACTCCCGACATCGACTGGAATGGGCCTACGAAAGATCGCCTTGCCTCCTGAATAGTACCCCAAGCGACCGCATATTCTATTGATCCGTTTGTCGGCCCACCGATAACCCCTTTGGGAGGGCCGAAGAAGGTGTGTCGTATCGCTCGTACACCAAGCCGATCCCCAGCATTTCCTTATATGCTTATCGGGATGTTTGCCAGTAACAGAAAACATGACCACGTTTTCTGTATTCATTGAATTTGATGACCAGATTTCTATGCGTGTTGCCTAAAGGTCCTTCCAGGATGACGGCCAATGGCCGTGAGGACGCGTCGAAGACGCTAAAAATCACCACTGCGTGGTCATCCTGGAAGGACCCTTAGGCAACACGATTTACTGACAAAGTTGCCGATAAGCATATTTCCTTACAAGCAAAATTTCGTAGCATTGTACTGGCACACGATTTGCACCAATGGGGATATTCAATTCCTCTGAAAAATATGAAAGCTTCGTCATTCAGGATTGCCTCGCTGTTTTTTTCCCTTTTCCTGGCCCTCGTCGCCCGCTTGTCGGCGCAAGATGTCACCGAAATCAAGCATACCGGCGACGACGGGATCGTCTACACTGGTTTGCTGGTGTATTCGAATGAGGAAGACATATTCATGCGCATCAACTACAAGCAGGGAGGGCAGCAGCGCGTCGTGCACACCGATTACTCCGTGATCACGGGTGACGAGGACGGCGTGAACTACTTTTTCCTGGTCGGCGAAAACGCGCGCTTTGTTTCCCCAGTGGGCGGCAAGGAGACCTACAATCCCGACCATTTTATTTGGATTTGGGAGAATGATGGGGAATATGGGCTTCCCTATACCTCTGACAATGTGGAATATGACATGTCTACCTCCAAGCAGGTTGACTCCTACAAGGAACTGGGCAAGGGCAATGTGACCGATGCCTACCTGCGCAGCTTTTTTGGTGCCACCGAGCCCGAATACCTGGCCTTGCGCAAGTTTTTTGGATTGGAGAAGACCGTCGCTCCCGTGAAACCCGCCAACAATGTCACGGTCGCCAGCCAAGACGCCACGTTGCACCTCATGATCGTCGCCAATACCGCCATCGGCGACATCGGCGCGAGCTGCGGCATCGACAAGCGCAATCTTCTCAGCGAATTTGAGGGCATCGCAGATGTCACGGGCATGAAATTTCGCAAATACATCCTCGAGGACCAGTCATTTACCAAAGCCAACCTCGCGACCATGCTCAATGGCTTCAAGCCCGCCGCCAACGATGTCGTGATCTTCGTGTACCGCGGCCATGGATTCCGTTGGTCAGACCAGGAGGAGGATTTTCCGCAACTGGACCTGCGCTACTCCTCATTCACCCGCATCTCTGAAAACACCTCCATCAACCTTGAGGATGTGTACAGTAGCGTGACCGGCAAGGGTGCCCGACTCAACCTCTTTTTTGCAGACTGCTGCAACTCAGATGTCGGCATCAGCCAGATGACCCCCGCGAGTTTCATGAACATGCAAGCCAACAACAACTATGACGTCAAGAAGCTCCGCAAACTGTTTTTGGATTCCAAGGGCAATCTGATCTCGACTGCGGCCAGCCCCGGCGAGGTCTCTTGGGCCAACAACGCCAATGGCGGGTTCTTCACCGTGAGTTTCCTGCAGTCCCTGCGCGATGAGATCAGCTACCTGAGAAACGATGAGGCCGACTGGAACGGCGTGTTGGAAAACACCATCAAGGGCGCGCGCTACAAGTCCAGCAAGGGCGTGTGCTCCAATTGCACCGTGCAAAATGGCATCTATTACTCCGAGGTCAAATGAAGCACCAACCATCCGCATGGCTCCTAGGTCTCGGCTTCTGCCTGCTCGCGCTGCTGGCTTGCAAGTCGACGCCTCGGCCAAACTTCGCCCAAAAAGCATTTGCCGCCGCCGACCAAGTCAAGTTGTACCAAATCGACGGCTATCGCACATTGCCCGCCGAGCAAAAGACGGGCGAATTTTACCTGCACGACTTTCACGTGATCCAAGAGCGCAAGCTGGAGGAGGACCAAGTCGCGGCCATCAAGCTGGCCTTGCTGGACGCGAGCACCTTTGACACATCGGCGGTCAAGAGCTGCCCGATGGTCGCCACGATGGCGCTGGAACTCCTGCGCAAAGGCAAGCGCACCATGACGGTGGTCTTGAGCCCACCGCCCTGCGGCAAGGCGCTCATGTTTGATCCCAAGAAGCCGCGGCAGTTTTCTTCTGCGGAGCTCAGCATCGGCAACCGCTTGGATCCTTTGGTGTTTGGGAAATAGGATGGGGGTCTGCTGCATTCCGATCGTCGGCCCTCCCCAGCAGCATTCCGTTCGTCGGC
>JANMIM010001090.1:0-2603 GCA_031375795.1 Bacteroidota bacterium | reverse complement strand
GGTCCAGCGGCCAAATATCCCAAAATGGCGGCTGGCAAACACCGTGGCGCCTGCATTGCCGGAGATGCCAAAACGGTGAAACTTGTCCATCAAGTCCAGTTTCTGCGGTCCAAATCCACCTTTGGCGGCAAAGAGGAAATTTGCGCTCGGGCCGATCTCCAACAAAATTGACTTTTCCTGCGGCGCCCCCCACAATCGGTAACGCACCATCGCCGGCACATCGATCAGGTTCATGTTGATCTGCCCGTAGGCGTCCACGACCTCACGGCTCCCTCTGCGGTTGACCGTGATCTCGGGCATGAGGCTCACGCGGTCGTTGAAGTCGTACCAGGCAAATCCGCCAAGGCTGTATCCCAGCTTGTTGTAGCCACCCCAGCCGTCGCCGTCGATCTGACTGGCGACCCCCGCCACCGTGAGGCCGCCACCGACGTTTTGGGCCATCGCAACCGACATGCTACACAACAAAGCCAAGAAAACGTGCAGATTTTTCATGCTCAAATCTACGCATTTGAGGCCAATTTCCAGCAAACGGCAGCAACCAAGCAGGGCATCGCTGAAACTCGCCGTGCAGAAAGCACCACGATTGGCAAAAAAATTCATATTTTCCGCTCCAGAGTAAATTGCTGTCTATGAATATGAAAAAAATCGCAGGAATTGTGTGCTTGGCCCTGGTCATGCTGGGCTTGCCTGCCTGCAAATCGAGCAAGGGCGGTAAGACGACCACGACGGCCCGCGAACTGCCCGCCGACCTCGCGGCTGCCTACAGAGAGGATGCCGCGAGGCTGGCAGTGAGGGAATTCAACACCACCACGCAGACCGGCGAGCAAGACGCCGTGATCCCTCCCAACCGCATCGAGTACTTTTACACCCAACTCACCAAAATCTACTGGATGTGCAAGGACGTGGACTCAATCCCCGACCTGAGCGGCATCCACACCCTCAAGAATCCCAACCTGCGCCAAATCATGGTCGTCTTG
This sequence comes from Bacteroidota bacterium, assembly GCA_031375795.1. Classification (GTDB taxonomy): domain Bacteria; phylum Bacteroidota; class Bacteroidia; order J057; family JADKCL01; genus JADKCL01. The sequence continues at coordinate 1,626 of JANMIM010001090.1, read as the reverse complement.
GAAAAGGATTCGCCCTTCAAGGAAAACTGGAGCAAAGGCATCACCCTCACCAACAATCTCTACCTGAACCAACTCATCAGCAAAAACAAGATCAGCATCAAAAACTACCGCGAGAGTACCCTGGGCCCGACGCTCACGATGGAAACGGCAGGCTTCGTCAACACCAAGGAGCTTGCGTTTTTGGTGAAGAATTTTGAATCGATCCGGCATGCCGAGGCCGAGGGGATCGTGGGTGATGGAAACGACATCACCTATGGCAGCGACAGCAAAAATGCGATGGCCATCAAGTACAGCATCGGCGAGGGCGACTGCCCGAGCGGATGCACCAAGCGCAAGTTTTGGGTCTTTTACCTCATGCCCGACGGCTCTATCAACTACATGGGTGCCCGCGGCAAGATCTCCCCTGCGCTCGAGCCCCCCAAATAATTCGGTATTCACAAAACGAAACGACGCGTGGCAAGTGCTCTCCTGCCGCGCGTCGTTTTTTTCATGGCAATCTTTTCCTACCTGCGGATCACGAAAATGCATTTCACCGCATCATCCGTCCTGAGCCGTATCCAGTAGATTCCTTTTGCCAATTGTGAAGCATCCCACGGCAGCACGTGCACGCCTTGCAGGCGATCGCCCGCCTCCAAAACGGCCACGCGGCGCCCCTGTGCGTCGTACAAGCACAACTCGACCGTTTGCGCCGCCGGCAGGGCATATTCCACATTCACCATCTCTGAAAATGGGTTGGGCGACGCCGTCAAGGGCAGGTTTTGCTGCGCATCCTCAGCCCCGACCACTCCGATCATCAAGGTCTGGCAAGTCGAATCGGTGCATTGGTTGGAGGTCGTGATCGTGAGGCAGACTTGGTAGAAGCCCGCAACCGCGTAGGTATGTGTCGGATTTTGCAAGGTCGAGCTGCCGCCGTCCCCAAATGTCCAGAGCCAACTGGTGATCGTGCCCGGGCTCACGGTCGAGACGTCGGTGAAATAGGAGAATAGATTGGGCGTCCACTGATAGACAAAATTGGCGTTGCAGGAGGCATTGCATGTGATCGCGATCGTGTCGCAATATGTGCTCGTGCAATTGTTGGGGGTCGTGATGGTGAGGCACACGATGTAGCTGCCGTTGGTGAGGTAGGTGTGTGCCGGATTTTGACTTGTCGATGTGCCGCCGTCGCCAAATGTCCACGACCATGTTGCAATGCCATTGGTCGGGGTGCTCTGGTCGGTGAATAGAATCTGGGGACAGCCCGCCAAGTTGGGTTGGAAGAATGCATTGCAATTGGGCTGAATGCAGGTGATCACGACGTTGGTGCAAAAGGTATTGGTGCAGCCCGTGTTGGTTGTGATCGTGAGGCATACCTGGTAGGTGCCGTTGGCGGTGTAGGTGTGCAGGGGATTGCTGATGATGGATGTGCCACCGTCCCCAAACGTCCAACTGTAGCCCGTGATCACCCCCGAGGTCGTGGTCGAGGCATTGGAGAAGGTCACCGTCGGGCATTGCGCGGCATTGTATTGAAACAAGGCTTGGCAATTGGGCTGAATGCAGGTGATGGAGATCGTGTCGCAATATGTGCTCGTGCAATTGTTGGGGGTCGTGATGGTGAGGCACACGATGTAGCTGCCGTTGCTGAGGTAG
>JANMIM010001034.1:0-2560 GCA_031375795.1 Bacteroidota bacterium | reverse complement strand
CGAGGTCAAAGTCGGCCACGACCATGTCGAAGTTGTAGTCGCCCGACTGCACCTGCTGCACGGGCAGAAATTCCATTTTCCCTGCCTTGACCTTACCCGTGTTGAGGTGAATGCTCAGGTTGTCTTCCATGTAATCGGCTGCACAGATGTCGAGGGCTCCGTTTTTGTCAAAGTCCCCCACCCCGATGCCCCAGTTGGCGACGCCAGAGATGAGATAGACATAAGGTGCGAAATTGCCGCCGCCTGTGCCCAGCATATAGTTCACGGTGCGGCTGTCGGTGCCGATCACCAAGTCTGGAATCGCGTCTTTGTTCAAATCGCAAACGACCACCGAGCGCGGCTTGGCCTCGGTCACAAAGCTCTTGGCGCCCGTGAAGTTGCCAGCGCCGTCGCCGAAGTGGATTGCAATTTTATTGGCGGAGTTGCAAACGGTGACCAAGTCGATGAGGCCGTCTTGGTTCACGTCGGCAGCCGTGACGTCGTGTGGAAATCCACCGCCGGCGGCGACAGATTTCACCGCCCCGAGTCCGCCCGAGCCATTGTTGAGCAGCCAGTTGACCTTCATGTCGCGCACGGAGACCGTGGCGACGTCGAGCCAACTGTCCTTGTTGAAGTCTGCTACCACTACCGCACGGTTGTAGTCACCCGCGATGTAGGAGCTCGATTTGGGAAATATACCCTTGCCGTTGTTGAAGTGAATGGTGACTTTCTTGTCGATGTTGGAGCAGGTGACCACGTCGATGTCGCCGTCCTTGTCCATGTCGCCAAGGTCCACGCCCCAGTTTTCAGTACCAGACTCGTAGGGAGCCTTGGGCACGAAGACGGTGTGCGAGACAAAAATCGTGCTGTCGACGCCGGAGTGGTTCACGGCTTGTGCCATGAGCTGTCCCAGGCTCAGCAGCAAGATGGCAAGAAACGCAGTTGCAAAACGGGTCAAAGGTGAATAGAATACTTTCTGATTCATGAGTGTGAATAATATAAGATGTAGCTAGCAGGCCAAACAGGTCAAATTTAACAATCTTCGTAAAAAGAACGGTATCCAATTTCCCACATGGGTCGTACTATCACCATGCGAAAACTCCTCTTCACGAGTGTAATCATACTCTGCTTTTGCAATGTTCGTGCCCAATTTTCGACCAATCAGCTTCAATTCCGCATTGGTTACAATATCCACAACACGACCTCGTCGGCGGTAAACCACATGGTGGGGGCCTTCAACAAGACCCGCTATCCCTACATTGTTTCCAAAAACTTGCCCTCGGTGAACTGGCCCACCGGCATTGTCTTCGGTGCAAACTATGTGTTCAGGGAGGACATGATCTTCTATGGCGTATTCAAAACTAGACGGCAATTCCTCGAGACACCTTACACCAACCGGCCCGAATCCAGGAAATACCTCTTCCGCGCCCATACCGTGGAGTTGGGGATGATGATGCCCTTGCGCGACGACGATTGGTTCAGCCACTATGCCGGGGGCGGCTTGCTGCTGGGTGTGATGGGGGCCTATACCGCCTGGGAAACCGAAAAAGGCTACCGAGGCTCCCGCAACATGATCGGCATCGACAACAGCAGCATCGTCGGCCTGAGTTTGTGCTACGAGGCACAATTCAGGCTGCACCGCAACCTGAGACTGTTTGTGAGACCCGTCGCCCAATTTGCGATGCGCTCACCGATTCGCAAGCTCACCAACTTCATGGATCCTCTGGTGGATGCAGACGGCGTGGTGACCTATGGCGAGGGCGAAGCAGACAAATATGACAAGGCTGGAATGAACGGGCTGGGAATTGAAGGGGGAATGCTATTTTTGCTCCCAGAACTCTAAGGAAAGGCATGGAAAACTCCAAGACGATGAGATGGGTGGGCACGGTGGTGTTTCTCACTTTCGCCATCTTCAACCTCATCACGTTGCTCACCTTCGCCAATGCGAAATACCCCTTTGGACCAGAGGTGGCCGGCCCCTATTCGATCTTTTCCTCCGAGAAGTTTTTCATCGCCTACCACGTCTGGGGCATCTTGATGGCCATCATGGCCACCTATGCCATGTGGAAGGAAGCCAAATTGCTGTTTTGGATCAGCTTGCTGCTGCTCATGTTGTTGATGTTTTACCCCTATTTCACCGGCAGCCCCATGGACAAAGCACAGGGCGAACGCGAAAAAGCCAGGCAAGACAGCATTGACCAAAGCCGTCGCCCCGTGATCATCGACAGCACGGCCATCGACACCACGAGAATCGATTCGTAGACACTATTTTTGCGGTTTTGTGGCCAAGATCACCTGCATGTGGGCCTCCAAGCCAATGCCGTTGCGGTCCGCGAAGTCTCCCGCAATGGCAAACCGCCGATGGGGCAGGCTGCGAATCGCGTCGAGCCACGTCTGCATTTCCAAGTCTGGCAACACCACTCCCTCACTTTCCAAAATCGCCGACTTGGCGCCGACCATCGATGAGATCAGCACGGGCGTGCCGCAGAGAATGGATTCGCTCACGACCTGACCATAAGGCTCGTATTGCGCGGGCAACACCGTGAAATCTGCCGCGGCATAGAGCGCCTCGGTGTCTTGC
>JANMIM010001025.1:0-1905 GCA_031375795.1 Bacteroidota bacterium | reverse complement strand
GATTGGGACGGGATTTTCTCGGTTTTGGCCTTTGAGATTGCAGATGCAGTAAAACTCCCAGCGGAGGCAGCAATTGCAAAGCAATCGCCTTGCGCGTCGATTGCTTTGCATGGTGTACGACAATTTCGGCACCAGTTCGTCGGCCCTCCCCAAAATAAAGCTGTGGGCCGACGAACGCACATTTTGATCGTAGATTCGGCATCGCCGAATCATTGTTTGGCGGTCAACATCGTTCGTCGGCCCACAAATATGGCTTTGGGGAGGGCCGACGAACAACGTAATTGCTGCGCCTGTCGAATTTGTCGTACACCCGCTTTGCAAAATTTCACTCCAAGTTCGATCTTTTTGCTTAGCTTACATTTCGATTGTAGGACACCACGCATTCTGGAAAGGCATTTGAGGTTTTTTACCCAAGTGTCGGCATCAAAAGAGGCGTGCGGTAATTTTTAATAACTGAAAAGAGCAGGACATGACTACGCGCGTTGCTCATACGAAGGAAAAGCAAGGGTCATCAGTTGCAAATGGAGTTTCTTTGAAACCAAAAAGTGGCGGGTCTACTTTTCAATTTGTCGATAACCGGCCGCGAGCCATTGCACAAAAGGAAATGCAAGAGATGGCCAACGAGAGCCCTCGCGTACGGCAATTGGCTGCTTTTCAGGAGATGGCCAACAATAGTCCGAGGGTACAGCAGCCCACTGCGGTCTTGGAAATGGCAGGCAGCCCTATCGCGCTGCAACAGCAGCTTTCACATGCGGTCCTTCAGCGGTCGGTCGTACAGCGCGTAGCCTACACGGCTCCGCAATTCCGAACCGCGCTTCATGAGCATGTCTTTGGAGAAGCAGCAAGTTTTCCAGGGCTGGGAGGATTCAACAAGAACCTATTTATCACCGATCTGATGGCACTTGCCGCCCAGCATGACTCTGCTGAGGTCATGCGATTGGGACGTTTGGTGTATCAGTTTGTCGCTGAACTGGATCGCGCCTTGACTTACCGAAGCGTTACGACTCCAACCGTCCGAGCCATGCAGGCTGTACGTGCGGCTGCCAATTTTGGTGACCTCACGGCTGCAGGTATCCGCATCATCGGCGGCACCGCAAACCCTTGGCCATCGATCCATTCCACCACCCTACCTGCTGGATTGAGAAACACACCTCGCTACCTGCCCAGATTGCATCAAAGCGTTGCCAGGCCCGGTCAATGGGATTATCGACCATCCGTAGGCATATTGTTCCATATCACGAAATAATGCACATTGAATTTCGGGTGTGAAATGTCACTGAGTCATTGGCGCTCCCTTTACCAATACATGGCTATATGTTTCCGCACCATGAGTTTGAAACGACCCTTGTCTAGTTCTGTAAAAGCGTATCTTGCAATCGCATACTTTTTACGTGGGTGACAGCAAATACCCAGAAATTTTGGCTGGCCTGCAAATCCGTTCTAAATCGCCCACTCGAAAACAACAACGCAATATGACCCTCCAAGAAACCCTCTCCCAACTCCAAGCGCTCGGCAACCCCACGATGCTCGCCCACAACAAAAAATATGGTGCGGGTGACAATCAGTTTGGCTGCAAGATGGGCGACATCCGCGCGCTCGCCAAGCAGATCAAGACCGACCACGCGCTCGGGCTGGCGCTCTGGGCCACAGGCAATTGCGATGCACAATTTCTCGCGACTTTGATCGTGAAGCCCAAGCAATTGACGGCCGCCGATCTGGACCGCATGGTGCGCGTGCCGACCTTTGTGCAGGTGACCGATTGGTTTTACAGCAATGTCGTCAAGCACCACCCAGACGCCGAGTCCCTGCGTCTGCCTTGGCTCAAGGACGCACACCCGATGGCCGCCCGCCTCGGTTGGAGCCTCACGAGCGGACGCGTCGCGCGCCTGCCCGAGGGCCTGGACC
>JANMIM010000946.1:0-1800 GCA_031375795.1 Bacteroidota bacterium | reverse complement strand
GCCGCGGGCGCGGGCGGTTGAGAAGGCCAAGACGGTCATCGCTGCGCCAGCCAAGTAATTTGCGCGCGGTCAAAATGAAATTTAAAGGGGGCTGTCTCATCACGGGGCGGCCCCTTTTGCGTGGGGCACGGCTTGGATTGTTTGATTTCGGGGTGGATCGGCTGCATAGATACCTTTTGTTTTTTTGCGGCGCGGTGTTTTTTTGGGACCGGGTGCCGTTGGTTTGAGGGAGGGAGTCCGGCGGCGGCTGAAGCAGCCGGAAATTGAGTAGCCTACACGCGGATCAAGCCTGCCGCTGAAATTGAGTAGTCGGGGCAGTTCATATCGCTTAAGCGATGGCGACTCAATTTCAGCAGCAACAAGTTCTCAGCCATCCGGCTACTCAATTACCGTTGGCTTCCAGCCAACGGCCGCAAAAAAAAACCAGAAAACCGCCCCATAAAGCCAATCGCCACATATTCCCCACCTCCCGCTTGGTCCAAAATCCGCAGCCACAACCACCCAATCCCCAAGCTGCCCAAAAAACGACTTTGGTTTATTGCAATCATTCCGCATTATTGCCGCTTGAATGGTATGGCAGGAAACAAAGCGCCTGTTTTGGGTGGCAGCGGAATGCCTCGGTTTTTGCAATCTCAATAGGCTTACAACAAGATGAAAATTGTCCTCGTTGCAGACGATATCGTGATCAACCCCGGCGAAGTGAACCCGCTGAACCGGCAGATTGACCGCATACACCGCTATTATGTGGAGGAAATGACGGCCGGCATCCGTGGCGCAGGCTACGACGTGCAGCTGTACACCTCGCCCGCCGAGCTCATCGCCAACGTGCACAAGCACACCGACGACCTCGTTTTCCCTTATTGGCAGGGCATCAATTCCAAGAACCGCCATGCCCTCGGCCCGGCGATTTGCGAGGCTGCCGGACTCAAGTACATCGGCGGCGACGCCTTTGCCAAGAGCATCTGCAACGACAAGCACGTCACCAAATTGCTCTGCCGCGACCTGGGCCTCGACACGCCGCCCTCGGTCGCCGTGCGTGACGCAGGCGACCTGCACCTGATCGACGGCATCGCATTGCCCATGGTCGTGAAGCCGATGTTTGAGGGCTCCTCCCTCGGCATCACGCAGCGCAACCTCGTGCGCGACTACGCGACCGCAAAGGCCCTCGCGCTCGAACTCCTGAATGAATTTGGCGGACCCATCATCGCCGAGGAATTTGTGTCTGGCCGCGAGGTGTCGATCTGCATGATCGGCTACGGCGACCATATTGCGGAGTGGGCGGCTGGCGAGCGCTATGTCTTGAACGATGAGACATTTTTGATGCACAATCTCTATGCCTTCGACGACAAATACGTCGAGGAGAATACGCTGGGGATGCGCAATATCAAGCACGAGATTTGGCACGGATTGTATGAAAATTGCAAGCGCCTGTTTCATTACCTCGACAAGGTGGAATACATGCGCATCGACGGCAAACTCACAGCCGACAAAAAATTTCACATCATCGAGCTCACGCCCGAGTCGCACCTGGGCAAGAACGCCGAGTTTTGCAGCACCTTCCTCGCCGAAGGAAAATTGTCCTTTGACCAATTGATCGCCAAGATGATCGAGAATTGCCTGGAGCGCTACAGCAAGCTTACGCCCGAGGGCAGGCTTGCTGGGACGCGGACGGGCGTGTGAGCCTGAATCGGTATTTCCGTTCGTCGGCCCACCCCCACGGGGGTGGGGCGGGCCGACGAACGGTAATAAAGGGACTGCCGACCCACCGGAAAACCCCCCCCACAGATAGCGCGGTGTAGG
>JANMIM010000896.1:0-1539 GCA_031375795.1 Bacteroidota bacterium | reverse complement strand
AACGACCAGCCCTGGCAGACAGGCTTCAACCAAAGCATCTGCTGGCAAATCGACCTCGACAGCGTCTATGCGGGAGGCACCTTGCAGTCGAGGCTGTGGTTCAATCCACAATTTGGCAATGGCCCGGTGCGCAACCTGTGTCCAATCCAAGGGGGCTCCTCACCGCAGGGAACCAATATTTACCTGATGAGCAACCGCAACCTGACCGCCGGCAATGACACGGTGTTGATCATGGAGATCACCGACACGATGAATGCGGCAGGGGTGCAATTCCTCGTCGATTTCCGGGTGAGCGACCTGCAGTACAGCCTGCCGCCGAATGCATTGCAGCAAGGCATCCATCAACTGGCGACCAACGATGCCCGGTGGCTCGATGGTTTTTTGGAGAATGGAAACATCCAGTTTGTGGGCAATTGCCGCGACACGAGCACGGGTCGCGCGGCGGTGTACCACGGCACCGTCACCGATGTGGCGGGGGCACGCACTGTCACCGGCAAGCTCGTGGTGAATCCCGACGGCGACCTCGGGTATCCTGCCATCGCGTGGATGGGCATGAATGCGGGTGACAACGATGCCTTGCTGGCACTCAACTACAGCGGCACCACCCCAGCGCAAAGGCCTGGATGCGGAGGAATGTATTATGACGGGGCTGGCGGCTACTCCCCCCTGGTGGTCTCCAAGGGCGGGGTGTCCTACATCGACGCGATCGCTGGCGTGGACCGCTGGGGTGATTACACGGGCGTGCAGACGCGCTACAACGCGCAGGGCGTCGTGTGGATGGCAGGCACCTTTGGCAAAAGCACCCACTTGCCGGGAACATCGGTCGCCGAATACCACCACCCGATGATCGTCGGCGAGCCTGCGCCGCAAGCCGTCGGATTCGATGCCCAGGCTTTCCCCAACCCGACGACCGACATGATGTCCTTGGAGTTCAACTTGGAGGCAGACGCGTTTCTGGACATCGGCATCTGGGATGCACAAGGCAGACCGGTGAAGGTGTTGCAAAGAGACCTCGTGCGGGCCGGCAGGAACAGATTCAGCTTTTCAACCTCTCCACTTGCAGCCGGCATCTATCAACTGCGCATCATGAGCGGCGACCAATTGCTGGCCCAGGAGCGGATCGTGCGGGTGAAATGACCCGCAAGGAAGAAAGTCCTGAATGTCGGTGCTTATTTGTAATTTCGTCCATGGGCGACCTGCTAGACCGGGTCATGCATTATGCCGAATCACATACCTAGAAATGCCGCTTGCTTGCGAATCCTTCCCTTGCTGCTCGTCTTTGGGCTGAATGTGGCGGTCGCCAAGGCCCAGACGGGCTATGTCTGGGCCAAGGCCCTTTCGGGTCCGGGATGGTATGACTTCGGGCTGGATGCCACATGTGATGGCGATGGCAATATTTTCATTTGTGGCGACTATGAGGGCAGCGTCAATTTTGGGGGCACCGTGTACACAGGATTCGGGAGCAGCGACATGTACACGTGCCGGCTAGATCCAAGCGGGGGATTTGTGTGGACCAGCCGCCAAGGCAGCCCTTCCACG
>JANMIM010000893.1:0-4824 GCA_031375795.1 Bacteroidota bacterium | reverse complement strand
GGACCCTGCCATCGTAAAAAACGGTCGGGAGGCCAGTTTCCATCATCACAGCACATTTGAGGTGGTCGATGACCTCCACTTCATGGCCCCGCTGGTCTGCCGCCTCGATGAGACGGCGCGTCGAGTGAATCAACTTGGACCGGGAAAGTATCGCGATCTTCATTCCTTAATCTTGCGTTTTTGCTTTTGCTTGAAAGATAGATTTTTTTGTGTCACGTCCACTATAAATTTTCTGTAAAGTAATTTTCTACCCAGCAACACAGGAAAATCCATCTGGGAGCGATCGGTCAATGAAAATTCAGTTTTGTAGCGCTTTCCAAACAACTGGATGTCTGTTTGCACAATGTACCTGAATTCGGCCTGCCCAGAGGAACTTTTGATGGGCTTGTGGGCAAATACAGGCATCCGGAAGGCCTTGTTGTTGTAGGCAGCGTTGTGCGGATGGTCGAGCTTGAACCTCACCCAGAGCTGCCCGTCCTTCTCAAACGCCTCGACCGCCTTCACATGCAATGAAGAGGTATAAGCTCCTGTATCGACCTTGGCGTCGATGTCCAGCAACTGCAAGCCGGGCAGGTCCACAAGGTCCTGCCTACCAATGGTCTTGAGTGCCTTTCGCAGCTTTTCCACACTTCTAATATAGGTAGGGTCCGCGATTGGCAAAGCACAATCTTGCGGAAGGGGAAACAAATCTGCGCTATGGCTTGTGTATGAATCTCCTAAATTTGCAGCCATGGATCGCAAAAAACGACTTTTCAACCGATTGTTGCTGGTTTCCGGCGGCTCGGCGGTGCTGCTCTTTGCAGCCTACCTGTTCTTTACGCACCGCGCGTCACAGCATTATTACATCCCGGAGGGTTTCTCGGGCTGGGTGACCGTGAAGTTTGAGAAGCAGGGTACACCGCCACTCGCCGAGCGAGATGGTGTCGTCGAGTACCATATCCCGGCATCTGGCATCCTGGAAACCTCCTCCAAGTTGCAGACCGGCTGGTCCCGTGACGAGTTTTTTTGGGAAGGGGCTTCTGGAAAAGAGCTGATTCCCAAGTACCTGGATTGCGGCGCAGAGAAATGCAGGTGGATCCACGACCTCAAGGAACAATGCATGTCCTACGACAAGATCATCAAGAGCCTCCCCGAGATGAGTGACACGCTGCTCTGGGACAATGCCCGCATCAGCAAGACCGAAGACCAGGCACAGGTGCGGTCTGGACGCAAGACGATGCTCCACTTTTGGGTTTCCCCCAAGCCCGAGCAATTCTTTTACAAGCATGACAGCCTGCCCACGGCATTGAAGGAATGGTAATTATATTTCGGAGTGCTTGGAAATCCGGACGATCGCGCTAACTTTGCCCTTCTTTTAAAATTTATTTCGACTTAAGTATTAATAATTCACATGTCTGTAAGACTTAGACTTAGAAGACAAGGCCGGAAGGGGCAACCGTTTTATCACATCGTAGCCGTCGATGGACGCGTTGCACGTGACGGAAAGTTCCTGGAGAAGGTTGGAACGTACAATCCAACTGCTAACCCTGCCGTGATCTAAGTCGATCATGAAAGGGCCAACAATTGGCTCAAGAATGTCGCACAGCCCACCGATACGGTCAAGGCTATCCTGCGCTACACTGGGATCAATTTGAAGTACGCACTCATCAAGCAAGGGAAATCTCCCGAAGATGTCGAACGCATCTTTACACGCTGGATGAATGAGAAACTGGCAAACATCGACGCCAAAAAAGACCGCATCAGTGCCGCCAAGGCCGATGCTGTCAGGGAAGCCCTCAAACGCGAAGGCGAAGCGAAGGCTGCCAAAGAGGCTGCGATCATAGCCAAGAACACACCGCCTCCAGCAGTGGAGCCAGAAGTGGAGGCCGAGGCTGAAGCAGAGGCAGAAACCGAAGGGGAATAAGCGGAAACGATGCGCATTGAAGATTGTTTCCTGCTAGGCCGCATCATCAAGGCGCACTCCCTTCAAGGAGAATGCAAAGTGTACCTCGATGTAGATTACATCGAGGACTACGAAGAGATGGAGTCAGTTTATGTGCTGCAAGGCAATAAACTGACTCCGTTTTTTGTAGAAAACCTCAACATCCAAGGCCCCAACCTCGCCATCATACGGTTCAAGGGCGTCACCGACCGCAACCTCGCAGAGGACCTGCAGGGCCTCGAGCTCTACCTACCCGTCGAGGAGCTTCCCGAGCTCGACGAAAACCAATTTTATTTTCACGAGATCATCGGCTTCACGATCGTGGATGCCGAGTTGGGAACGCTCGGGCACGTGAAAAATGTGGAGGAATTCCCCGCACAGCCCGTGATCGTGATGATCTGGAAAAACAGGGAAATCATGATCCCCATCGCCGGCGAGATCGTCGGCAAAGTAGACCGCGAGGCAAAAACCATTGCGACAAAACTCCCCGAAGGCCTAATCGACATCTACCTAGGCGTAGACCAGGATTCCGATGACGACGAAGAATCGGAAAAAGAAAACTAGCAGCCAAAGCAGCCTAGGAACTCGCAAAACAATCGTCTCGAAATCAAAACGCCCCTCGACGCTGCTCCCCGCTTCTGAGCGAAACAAGGCAGGAAAGGCGCCGGACGCAGAGGTCCACATAGTCCACATATTGCTGAATCCAATCAGCTGAAGATGAAATCCCATGGGCGAAAAGGTTCACAAAGTCCACCAAACGCTGAACTCTCCACTCTCCACTCTCCACTTTTCACTTTTCACTTTTCACTTTCAACTCCCCTACATCTCAAACCGAATATCAATGTCCAAAAGCAATTCCTCCAACTCAGCAACCTTGTCTGCCTTATCATTGGATTTGTAATCGCTGGCGATCACCCTGATCAGGTTCAAGATGATGTAGATGTTGGATGTCGGCAAAAAGTAGCTCGGATTTTCAGGCACATTCACCTGCTTCAGGTAGCCCTCGAGACGTGCACGGTTGAATGCATGGCCGCCATTGAAGACATCGATGTAAAATTCCTGCTTGTCGTCCTTGTAGATCAAGATAAAATAACCCGGCAGGATCACCCCCGACACAGGTAGGTCGAGCTGCTGACACAAGATCAGATACAGCATGGAAAGCGATGCCGCATTCCCCTGCTGATGGTCGATCAAATAATTGAGGTGGCTGTTGTGCGGGAAATTGGGGCGGCTGGCATTGGGGGCATAGCTCTCCATCTTGAAGAGAATGTGGTTGATGACCCGCAACTTCTGGGTGGCATCCATTTGGTTGTTGATTTCCAACCAAGTCTTGTTGACCAAGCGGTTGACCTCGTTGCGGTACTTCTGGTAGTCCAATTCCGGAAATTGGAACTTGGAAACCAAGTACCATCCCCGCAACAGGTCCCTCCCACCATCCTTGCGCCATTCCAGCAACTCCTTGGCGACAGCCTTGTGGTGAATGCGGTTGATCGCCTCCTCCAGCCTACGCTGCAGGTCAGGATCAGCGGCCGTGAGCCATTCGGCTTCCAATCGTTCCACGCCAGACTCCCCGAGAGACATCAAAGTCGCCCAAACATGGGCCGTCACTTCTTCGTCCTCATCGTCCAGCAAGCGAATCAAGGCCTTGAACTCGTTTTCAGTGAGCGGGTTTTGTGACATACTCATTCGAAAATTTAAGGCTTTGCCGCCAACTCGACGAGGCCAGATTATTCACAATTTCCTACTATCAAACGGTGGAATGCCTGCAAATGTTTGCTCAATGCGACAGTGGAAATGATCGATGCCGACGAGAAATGTCGCAGAATAAGCTGTATCAAAAACGTTGAAAATGGCGATTCTCCAAGGAAAACGAAGCTTTTCCCTTGCAAGACAAATGCTGACACGCAATTTCCAAATGGGGCAGCAGCTCGCGATCCACGTCAGAAAATTTGCCAATTCGCCCCAAAACCAGATATGTTCATTGCTCGAAACTGTGGGTTTAGAGCGATGTTGATAACTGGCTACTTAAACGCCGGCATCCTGCAAATACCAGCCATACGACCGCCGTCACATGATCAGGTTTGGATCACGCCCACATTGTAGGTGGCCATCTTGGGGTGGTTGCTGGCGACCTCGATCCCCTTGGAAATGACGCCCCGGGTGGCAACAGGGTCGATGATGCCGTCGACCCAAAGCCGCGCCGCCGCATAGTAGGGCGAGATCTCGCTGTTGTATTTGTCGGTCGTCTTCTTGAGCAACTGGGCCTCGTCCTCGGGTGTGATTTCCTGTCCCTTTTTCTTGAGCGACGAAACCTCGATCTGCACGAGTGTCTTGGCAGCAGAGGCCCCGCTCATCACGGCGATCTCTGCACTTGGCCACGCATAAATGAGTCGCGGGTCAAATGCCTTGCCACACATGGCATAGTTGCCTGCACCGTAGCTATTGCCGATGATGAAGGTGAATTTTGGCACGACCGAATTGGCCATGGCATTGACCATCTTGGCACCAGCCCGGATGATGCCGCCCTGCTCGGAGCGCGAGCCGACCATGAAGCCAGACACATCTTGCAAAAACACCAATGGAATGCGTTTCTGATTGCAATTCATGATGAAACGTGCGGCCTTGTCGGCACTGTCGCTGTAGATCACGCCGCCAAACTGCGTCTCGCCTTTCTTGGTCCTCACGAGCGACCGTTGGTTGGCGCCGTCGGCGTCGACGAGCCAGAGCCCGTCCGGGTCGTCCTCGCCGCCCTGGTATGCCAAGGTCGAGCCGTCCGGCGACCACGTGATGTGTGCGGCTTCGACGGTGCCGAGTTCGCGCAGATCGCCGGTCGACACGGAGTAGACGGTGACCGGCGTGGACAAGGTCGGGGCCGCCCGATTCGTGCCCATGTCGCCTGCGAT
>JANMIM010000891.1:0-1005 GCA_031375795.1 Bacteroidota bacterium | reverse complement strand
GAGATCTTGCCACTTTAGACACAAGCCATTGTTGGGTTTCGACTTGAGCCTGAGGCTGGGGTGTTAAAAGTTCGGTGTTGACATGGTTTGTGAAGACCGCGGTTTAGTTCCGTTGCAAATGGTCCTGTGCACGAGTCTAGTAGGACGGCTGGGGCTTGTCCCCACCGTCCGCAGCTTTGGCGTTCTAGAAAAGACTCGGCCATAACATCCTTCTTCTCGGCCCAACGTTACACCGCCTCCGGCGGTGTAACGTTGGGCCGAGAGGAAGAATCTTGCGAATCAGCTTCAGCATTAGAACACCAAAGCGGTGTCCGGTCGGGGCGAGCCCGAGCCGGACAATACTGGCTTAGACTGAGCCAGAAAACCTAGTGGTAGCAAACAATGAAAATGGGAGCAAAAGTTGCGCAACAAAAAAGGACTCTAATCCCATTCTTTTGACAGCCCAGCCTGAGGCTTAAATCGAAACGCTATAACCCATAAAGACCTGAGCCTAACGTGGGAAGATCTCTTAGGACTTTTCGAGCTTAAATGATGTCATGTCGATGGAACCACCGACGATCGAATCGTTGAAGAAGGTTACCTTGTCGTTTGGGCTTCTGAGGGCCAGAGTATAGAGCATGGGCAAGTAGTGTTCAGGCGTCGGTATGGCGAGCTGGAACGCTTTGCTATGCTGCTTGTAGTTGATCAACGTCCTGTGATCATCGTCTTGAATCAATCTTCTGAAATCCTGATTTGCTTCGAGCGCCCAGTCGTAAACGTTGGACGAGTCCTTGATGGCTTTGAAGTTTAGGTATTTGAAGTGGTGGATTAAATTGCCGCTGCCAATGATCATGACCCCTTACTTTCGAAGTCCTTTCAACTCTTTTGCCAATTGGTAGTGATACTGTGCATTTTGGGTTGAGTCCAAGCTCAATTCAGCGACCGGTATGTCCGCCTGAGGATACATGCGTTTTAAAAAGCTCCAGCTTCCATGGTCCAGCCCCCAGGATTGATCCAGATTAACTC
>JANMIM010000878.1:0-5106 GCA_031375795.1 Bacteroidota bacterium | reverse complement strand
GATGCCGTCCTCTTGGTGGAAATTCCAGAGGAGTTTTTTCGCGAGAAAGGACATCAAGCCATGTTGCAGGTAGAATTCTTGGAAATATTGCGCCTTCATTTTGCGGTCGCTGCGAAACATGCGGTCGATGCGGTCGCGTTGTGCCGTACTTGCCTGCTCGATTTGCTTGATCACGAGCTTCATCTTCTTGAGCTTGGCGGCATGATTGGCTTTTACGGCGGCAGGTTCCGACTTTTGAGGCGAACCGTCGGGTCTGCGCCATTGCTGTTGCAGCTTGCCGGGCGAAAGAATCTCCAATTCGAAGGCAAATTCATCAAATTCCCAGCGCCGTTTGCCGTCCTTGAGTCCATAATCATCGACTGCCAAGTCTTCGATTTCGGTGACGGAAATGCCCTGCGCCTTGGCGGCTTCCTCCAAATATTTGTCGATCAAGGCTTGCGTGGAGGCCTGCTTGATGCGCAATTTGAGGCGCGACAGGTGGCTGATGCCTTCTAAACCCTTGGATTTGAACAGGACAAAGAGGCAAGCATTCCCAATCGCAGCGGATGCGGGCCCGACAGAGGGGATCTTTTTGTAGCAGCGTTCCGCGAGTTTCGCTATCGTCTGCAAGGTCGCAGTGTCGTGAAAATTGGCACACATCCACACAAAGCCCTTGATCGCCTCGATGTTGACTGCTGCAAGAAATTCGTATGTGGAGCTGGTATACTCACGCTCACCATAAGTATATGTGTGCTGCGTTTCCTTTTCCTTGAGTTGAATGATAAACGTGAACCAATCGACGACGACGCGCTTGAATTTGTCGGCACCAATTTCTTTGAAGAGCGCCTTGGAGGCATCCAGGTATTTTGCGGTGGGTTTGCCACCCGAGGCGGTTTGTGCGAGGCTGATCATTTTGTACCAATGCGGCTTGTCTGCATTCGGCAATTGCGAGATGACCGCATTTGCATATGCGCTGAAATCGTCTGTGCCGAGAAACTGGATGGGCCTTATTGCAAATTCCTTTGCTTCAGGGTCGAATAGGATTGCGTCCAGTTTTTCGATGAGTTTGGCGCGTTCCTTTTTCCCTGAATCGTGCTCGATGTCCTGAAGGAACTTTTGGAAACTACGGAGGAATTGGTGCAAGTCCTGCGATAGGATTTGACCTTCGTATTGCGTTTCGATTTGTTTTAGCAGCGAACCAAGCGGCCAAAATTGCGGCCTAACAAGAAAGCTATTGACAATGAGCGCGATGTCGCTATCGTCCATGACCAATTTGCTTTTGAGCAATTGCTGAACATAAGCGAGGCATGTATATTTTCGAAATTCCTCGGGTGAAGGGTAATGGAAAACATTGCGGCTGTTATCGTATTCATCAATGATTTTGCAACAGTAAGCGATGAATCTCACACGTTTTTTGTCTTTCCAAAGTTTGACGGTATTGAGGTAGGTTTTTGCGTTATTGACTTGAACGTGATGGTGATAATACGCTTTCTTTTCAGCCTCAGGGATAGTCTGTTCGATCACATTGTCAAATTCCCCGACTTCCCCTTTGACTTCAACCGAAACCTCGCGAGGAGGCTGCGGAACGGATTGTTGTGCCGGATTCGACGCTGGCGTCTCCGACTTGCCACCCTCAAAGCCCAACATCTTCTTAATATCATCCAACCATCCCATCGCTCAGCCTCCTACCAAAGGTGTCAGTTTCACAAAACTCACCACCGTGTCGTCGCTGAGCAAAACTTCCTGCTCCAAGGTCTCGGCCTGCACATTGTCCACGAGCACAAAAAAGCCATTCCGTTGGAAGGCGTCGAGGGCCACGTAGACCTGCTCCTCGGCGTCGATGGGCTTGCGGTTGCGGACTTTGAGGCCGTTGATGGTTTTTTCGGCGTCGGTCGGGTCGATGAGGCCGCGGTAATATTCGGGCTGTTTTTGGTTGTAGAGCTGCACCTCTTGTGTGACGCGCGCGCTGATGATGTCCCTGACCGTGACGCATTCGGAGGCGAAGCTAAGGCCGATTTCGTGGAGCACCTTCCCGGCAAAAGTCGCGTCTTGGATTTTGATCGTGGTTGTAGCCATTTTGGATGGGGAAGTGGATAGGCTTCCGCAAACAAAGTTAGTCGCTGCCGACGGAGGATGCAAATGCGCACGGGAAAGTCATCGAGCGGCCCCGACCCGAATGTGGCGCGTCGCGGCACGCCCAGGATGCCTGAGCCTCAGGAAAGCAACCTCATTGTCATGCCGCAAAACACAAAAGATAATCCCCAAGCTTCCAAGGCCACACCCCCCAAATGCCATCCCTCAATTCTCCCGCCCAGCAGCCGCCTTTGCCAAAGCCTTCTCATTTTCGCGGGCCACCTTTTCATTCTCGACCATCGCCAGCTTGTTGGGCCCATGGTAATCGCGCAAGAAATTGGCCTTGGAGTCGTGGTAGGAGGATATTGCGCCGATTTTGTAGAGGCAATAGATGTACACCCACGCCATGTCGAGCTGCAAGGGCAGGAATCCAGTGCGGGCGCTGCTGGGATACAAGTGATGGTTGTTGTGCCATTCGCCTGCGATGAGGCCCGGACGGTATTGGTTGATGGACATGTCGCGTCGGTTGTAATCCATGCCGTCTTGGCGCTCATCCTTTCCTTTTCCATGGCCGGCATAGTTGAAATTGCGCACGGCAATCACCCAGAAAAATGCACCCGTGAAGCAAGCAAATGCAAGCTCTGGCCCGCCGATCAGCATCATTGCCGCAAACCAAAATGCCCAATTCAGCAACCAATGGAGGACTGTCACCCAGGGATTGCTCACCGATCCCCAACGACGATATTGCGCGTAGCTGTTGATGTAAATGCCGGTATGCTTCAGAAACTTGCTCGTGCGCAGGTAATCGGCTTCATCCATGTCCTTGGCGATGGGCTGATGGTTGGTGTCGGCCAGAAAACAATACCAAAATCCCGCTGTGGCATTGTAGGGATCGCCCGGGCTGTCGCTTTTGGCGTGGTGCACATGGTGGGAGACGACATAGATTTCCTCGGGGATCAATTTTACCACTAGGTTTTGCGTCACAAAACGCCAAAATGAGTTCTTGAATTTGTAGGCAAAATGGGTGCAATAGCGGTGGTACCAAATCGTGCCATGCGTGGCCATGATGGCGCCGTATGCAATGATCACTGGGATCGTCCACCAAGTGAAGTATTTCGCCACGCACAATACCACCACGGGCAGCAGGCAAATCACCCAAAACCAACCGATGGCCGCGGACCAATTTTTCTTCGTTTGAAAAACGTTCATGCGGGAGAGTGCCTCCCTGAGCAGTTGCTTGCGTGTGGGCACGATGAGTGCGCCGTCTGCTTGCTGCCAACCATAAGATGGCTGTTGTAAAACGCGGTCGATAAAAGCCATTCTAAAAAGTTTTGGTTCTGAAACAGGGAAAACGAAAGGGAGGCAAGGGGCAATGCCCGATGGCTTTGCTGTGCGACAGCCTAGCAGGGGAGGGGATAGGTCTGGGAAACCAAGGTGGCAAACCAATTTTTTCGTGTGCAATAGCGGTGCTCGTCGGGGGTGGCGGATACCCGCAGGCGAGGCACTTGCGCATTATGAAAAAGTGTTCGAGGGAGAATGATCAGACCTTGAAAAATGGTCGGGAGACAAAAAATCCCAGCAAGACCAGACTTGCCGAGCACCTCCACTGCCAATTCCTTCCCGATGATTTTCACCATATTTGCCGTAAGAACAAGAATTCCCTGCTCAACTCCTAATTCGATCCCCAAATTACCGTTCTGTCTCGCTGCCTTGGAGGGATGGCTCATCGGTCCATTCGGCGGCACGATGCGCAGCCGATGGATGCCACGCGACGTTGCTTCTATGGTGTAGTCAGGGAATAATGGCTTGAAAATCAACGCCTACCGCGCCAGCCGTAGCCCGATGTAGTTTTCCACATTGTCGGGGCGGTCCTCCCAGCGGTAGGTGCAGCGGCAAAAGACGGCGTAGTTGATGTAGGAGCCGCCGCGTAGGATGCGGTCGTTGCTGCCTGCATTTTCCTCCCAAGTCGGGATCCGGTCGGGCTGTGCATATTCCTTGGGCACCCGGTCGGCACACCATTCCCAGACATTGCCGCAGAGGTCGTGGAGCCCCAGTTCATTGGGGAGCTTGCCGCCGACGGGATGGGTTTGGAAACCCGAGGTGCCGTTGTACCAAGCCACGGCCGCGAGCTCGTCTGAGCCCGCAAACTGATGTCCTCGGCCCTGCATGCCGCCACGGGCGGCATATTCCCACTCGTTTTCGGTCGGCAGGCGGTATTTCTGCCCGGTCTTTTCGTTGAGGCGATGGATGAACTCCATGGCCATCTCCCAACTCACGGAATCGACGGGGTGCTGCGGCGAAATCTGGAAATGGCTGGGATTCCCCACCATGACCGCCGTCCAAAGCGCTTGGGTCACCTGGTATTTGGACAAATGAAAATCAGGGACGGTCACGATGTGTACGGGACGTTCGCGCATCTGTGCATCGTTTCCCATTGCATAAGTGCCGCCGGCGATGGCGACCATGGCGGTCTCGATCTCTTGAAGGATGTCCATGCCGCGAAGGTAGGGATTTGCGGGCAATATCGTTCGTTGGCCGTCCACCTCGATCTGTCCGCAGCGGTAATTGTTCTTGATTCGGACTCTTTTTTTCGTGGGCGTTGCGCATTGTCGCCCAGCAGCAGCCACATCCAAGGAGGCTCGGAACAAAATCATCGGTTGGAACGAAATATCCATGTGAAATTTCGGGTTTTTTGCATCTTTACTACTGTACGCCCTTTGGGGCAATTGTTTACTCCTCCAATTAAAATTCAATGCCAATTCTGAACGGTGCACACAAGGTAAGCTCAGAGACCCTCAATTTTCGCAAGTCTCCCAGCAGTACAGACAGTACCAATATCATCATGGCGCTCCCCAAAGGCCAGATCGTACGTTTCTTGAAAGATGCTGGAAACCAATGGTGGGAGGTGAAAACCCTCGTCAATGGGACATGGCTGCAAGGATTTGTGCATTCCGACCACCTCACGTCGCTCAGCGCCAATGCCATCATATACGGCGGGCCCACCGAACCCATCCACATGCAACAAGGCCGTGCAGATTCCACCTTGTCGGTCAC
>JANMIM010000859.1:0-2362 GCA_031375795.1 Bacteroidota bacterium | reverse complement strand
CGATGTGCTTCCTGCGGGCTTGGAGGCTGATTTGAAGGCATTTTATGCGCCAGGTCGCAGCATGGCTGAGGCGTTTCGCGCATTGATGCACCACCTCTTCGGGCAATATGGCCTGGTCATCATCGATGCCGACCGACCGATGCTCAAGGCGCATTTCGCGCCCATGATGGCGAGGGAGCTGCAGGCTGCTGGCATCGCAGCAGCGGTGCGTAGCACCACGCAGCAGCTGGAGGAGCTGGGCTACAAGGCACAGATCTATCCCCGCGACATCAACCTCTTCTACATCGGCGATGGTCATCGTCGGCTCATCGACCGCAAGCCCGAGGGTTTCGGACTCAAGGACGGCGACCGTCAATGGACTGAAGCAGAGATCTTTGCAGAATTGTCGCTGCATCCCGAGCATTTCAGCCCCAACGTTGCCCTGAGGCCCCTGTACCAAGAGTCCCTCCTACCCAACCTCGCCTACGTGGGCGGCTGGGCCGAGGTGGCCTACTGGATGCAGCTTCGCGACGGCTTTCGGGCGATGGATGCCTTCTACCCGATGGTCGTGCCGCGGTTGCATGCCACGCTGTTTGAGGCCGACCAAGCCCGATCCTGGACCGGGCTCGGTTTGACGCTGGCAGAGATTGCCCAGCCATTGCACGTCCTCAACGACCGCTATCTGGAGCAGCACTGGGACGATGCCGACTTGGAATCGTCGATTGCAGCCGTGGATGCCGCATTCCTGCATTTGGCCCAACTCGTCGAGCACATCGACCCGACACAGGCCACCGGCATCCGAGCCGAGCAGGCGCGGTCAGGCAACGCATTCGACAGCCTCCGCAAAAAACTCAAGAAGGCCATTCGCAACAAGAACCCGCAACCCTACCTATTGATCGCGGCCTTGAAGAATGCCATCGAGCCCGAAAACGCGCAGCAACAACGCACGCTCAATTTGACTGCATTTCAATCGATCAATCCATTAAATTTGGCCAAAATACTGGTGGAAAACGCCTCCTGGGATCAATCAGATACAAAATGGATCACGCTGCCCTAAAAAAAACGCTGCGCAAGGAATTGCTGGCCAAGCGCATGGCGATGTCCCCGGAGGCCGTCGCGCAAGCGAGTCGGCAGATGTTTGAGCGGTGGCGCAACCGGTTCTCCCTCAAGCGCATCGGTTTTTTCCACGTCTACCAGACGATGGCTCAGAAGCACGAGGTTGCGACCGAGGACTTCATCGACTTCGTGCGAGATCGGCATCCGCAAGTGAACATCGTCGTGCCGATGGTCGACGACATTCACAAGGTCTTGCGGCACGTGCATGTACACAATGACCTCGAAATGCGCATCAACCGCTGGGGAATTCCCGAGCCACACATGCCGATCGACTTCATCCATCCCATGCAAATCGACGTTGTGATCGTACCGCTCCTAGGCTTTGATGACCGCGGCCATCGGTTGGGCTACGGAGCTGGCTACTACGATCGGTTTTTGTCACTCACGCGGCCGGCATGCATGAAGGTCGGGCTGTGTTTCGAATCCGGACATCTTGCCCATGCCCTCCCCGATGAACCACACGACGTGCCCTTGGATTTTGTGGTGACCGAGCAATCGATCATCCGGTTCAACCCCAACTTTCAGGTTTGAAATCCGTAGTGTAGGAGATATGGAAAAGGAGACCGTAAGCCACCACAATTTTGAACAATTCCTGGACGGTTATGCATTGACCGGCGCATCGGATTTGGATTTGCTGGAGCGCGAAGACAATGAAATCCCGGAGCAGGTCTCGCGTGACAATCGTCGGCTGTGGACCGCAGGCATCGTGACGGCGGTAGCTGGCACTGGGTTGGCGGTCGTTTCCAACCTCGGTTTGTTTGCCGAGGCCTGGCCCTTCCTATTGGGGGCAGGGATCGTGGGTGCAGCGCTGGGTGGGGCACGGCTTCTGGGACGGATCTTCCGGAAAAAGACGCTGAACCTTCCGATGCTGGAGATCAGGCGCAAGACAGAGCAAGTGAAGCAAAATGCGATGAATGCGTTTGCTGGAAACAGCCGCCGCGGTGGACTTTCCAGATCCAACAGCGACAAAGTCTTCATGGGTGTCTGCGGTGGACTTGCTGCACAGACCGGCATCTCTGCCACCCTGATCCGTGCGGTATTCATCGCCGCGTTTGCGGTCACGAGCGGCCTGGCCGCCCTGCTTTACATCGCCATCGGCGTCATGTTGCCTGAGGAGAAGGCTGAGTTGCCGAAATAATTTCCTTGTTTGTGATCTTCATCGGGTGCTTGCGTCGGTAGTCGTCGGCTCGACTTGCGGTGCCTGAATGGCGAGAATTGAAAAGGGCTGGTGCAATGAAGCACCAGCCCTTTTTTGATTCTTGGAAAC
>JANMIM010000856.1:0-2088 GCA_031375795.1 Bacteroidota bacterium | reverse complement strand
CAACCAATTTGCTTGCGTGCAATGGGCGGCTCTGGTTTCGGCACCTCCCCCTCCCCCCGCCCCCCCATCACCAGCCCCACGACCCGATTCGCGAGCTTATCGGCGGGGATCACCTTCCAGGCATTAATCGCACTCAATGCCGCAGGCAAGGGGCAATCGTCGAGCAGCACTGGGAAAATCGCTTTCTTTTTTGCCAGCGCAATATTCCATTCGTCGGTCACGAATTTGGAGGCTGCCGAGTTGTGCGACCACAGCAGGATCAGCAGGTCACATTTCGCAACGGACTCTGCGGTTGCTTGTGGGAATTGCTGCGAGGGGGCGATGCTGTCTATGTCCAAAAAGACCGAGATGCCCCTCGCCTTGAGCTGCTCACTCAGCGCTCGTGCATATTTTCCATCCTGCCGATTGTAGCTGATAAAAACCAGGGGCATCATATTGCGTGGCATTTCAGGTGTTGATATTATGGCCTGCCCAATCGGTTGCGGTCGGCCATCCGCCAATAAAATCTGCCCGAGCGGGTGAGCCGACAACGCCCGGACTTGACTGCGGCGTCATACAGGTGCAGGTGGGGCTCCATCGGCTCCACCAAGCCTGCGGACCGGAATTTTTGCAACATGGAAAACTCGGATTCCTTCACGGCATCGCGGGGTTCCTCCGAATGTTCGTAGGCAGGCGAGAGCCGAATTTCATAGTCGATCGTCGGAAACAATTGCGGCAGTGCCTGCAATTGCTGCACTGGGAAGCTGCTCGGCACCATGCGGATGGGTGACATTTGCGAAACGTTAGCTTTGTATTGTGGCCGTTGGTCCCATGCTGTGAGAAGGCTGTCGGCATGGTTGTAAATGCTTGCGAGGGTGATTTTGCCGGCGATGTCGGCCGCTTCGCCTTCCAATGCATTGACCAGCAGGGAGGTGAAGATGCCGCCGTCGGCGGTCTCCTTGGAGAGCTGCGCGGGCTGGCAGGCTGCCAGGATCGTCACGCCTGTGCGCAATTCGGCGACGGGGGCAGCGGCGAGGTCGTCGTCGCCAATGCCACCGGCATAACACGAGTCGAGGATGATGTTGATTTCACGCACCTTGGATTTCATGACGAGGGTTTGGAGGTCGTGGAAGGAAAGGCCCTGCGATGCCTTGGTTGCCTCTTGTGTGATCAGGAATCCGCCCAAAATATTGCGGCTGCCATGGCCCGAAAAGTAAAATATTGCGGAGTCGCCTTCTTGCAGCAGCAATTGCTCCAGCAACTCCAACAGCAGCTCGCGGGTCACCTTGTGGTGCTCGGATGTGACGAGCCGACAATCGAAATTGGGGCTGCCGTCACCGTTTTTGGACAGCAGTTTGTGCATCGTCTGGGCATCGGGGATGCAGCCCTTGAGCGGGGCCGTGGGATAATCGTTGATTCCGACAATCAGTGCTCTCTTGATCATGACGCTCTACGGTAAATGGAATTGATTCCTTACAAATCTCTGGGTCTGCCGCCAGCCACAATTCCCCCAAAAAAGGTAGGTGACCAACTATTTTAGGGGAGAATTGAGGACAAAACCTCATGCTTCCCAGGATGATTGCCAGTAGCCGCTCGTTTTCAAAAATCGCTTGGTTTCCAACGCAAGTCCGCTGGTAAGGAGGGTGCAAGACAAACGTGTTCAGCGAAGCTAAATCCATCAATCCCTAGCAAATGTGCGACTCCAAAGCATTCCTTATGACGGAAATGCAGACTTGTCGACGGACGGCGCAAAAGGCTTGACCGCAGAGCGGTCACACGTTTATGGCCCCCAGTGCACACCAGAACCTCCGACTCCAGAGGAGTCGCACCTGCACCGCCAACATTGACCCTGTTCCTGATGTTACGAACTCGCTTTCCGGATTTGTCCTGCACCCGGTAAGGAAGCGGACAATGAGCTAGAAAAATGTGGGATGAAAATCGGTGCTCGGGGGGTGGGTGTACGACAAATTCGGCAGGCGCAGGAATTACGTTGTTCGCCGGCCCTCCCCAAAGCCATGTTTGTGGGCCGACGAACGATATTGGCCGCCAAACAATGATTCGGCGGTGCCGAATCTTGAATCAAAATGCTCGTTCGTCGGCCCCCAGCGT
>JANMIM010001139.1:0-2068 GCA_031375795.1 Bacteroidota bacterium | reverse complement strand
GGGTCGGAGGCGCAGTACAACTTACGGTTACAGAACCTGGTTGCACCGATAACAATTCGCTTAACTTGTCGATCAATTCGGCCACTTATGTCCCGCTAATCGGCGACTCGGTGGTATGCGGCTCGAATCCAGTACTTTATGAATGCGATTGGATTGAAGGACCTGGCGGGGCTCCTAGCTACATCCACGTGGTTTGGGCTACAGGGGGCACGGTGGTTGCGCGTACACAAACAAGTATGCCCAACTTTGCTTGGCATGAAAAAGTCTGGATTTCGTGGGGTGCTGGTCCCATCGGTGTCTTGCACAGCTCTTATGCATTTACAATATTTCCACAAGGCACCGTCTGGACCGAAAACATCATCATCAACTGCGGATTTTCAGGCTCCCACTATGCCTGCATCGGCGCGCCGAGTGCCTTTCAACAAAATTGCCCGAGCGGCAGCACGTATACTTGGTCGACCACGCAGGGCACCATCTTGTCGGGGCAAAATACCGACAGCGTGCAGATCGTCTGGAACAGCCCTTGCACCGATACCATCGTCACGATTTACAACTCGACCAATTGCGGCTTGGACACCAATTATTTCCCGGTTACCGTGCTCGCCTACCCGACCAATCAGATCTTTGGGAATACCGTGGCCTGCGAAAATGTATTGGACACCTTCAGCACATCGATCCTGCCTACGCTCAATCCGCCATCGGTCACCAAAATCTGGCAGGTGACGGGCGGCGGATTGAACCTCAATTCCTGGCCAAGTGACTTGGGAATCTACACGCACGGCCCCGGTCCGGTGGAAACCATCGTGCTCACCACCAACGACCATGGCTGTATCTTTCGCGACACGACGACGGTGCAGATCGACCCCGCCCCCACTCCACCCCTTCCTCCAAACCCCGTCATCTGCACCGGCGACAGCCTCTTGCTCGATGCCGGGCCGGGCTATGGGAGTTACGCCTGGTCCACGGGGGCATCTGCATCGGCCATTTATGCGAATGCGGCGATCCCCTACACGATTTCGGTGACGGATGCCGTTTCGGGCTGCCTGGGCACCGCGACCTCGACGCCGAGCATCGAGCCCGATTGCGTGTGGCCCGGCGATGCCAACCATGACTATGTCGTGGATGCCAATGATTTCCTGGACATCGGCGTGGCATTTGGCGACACGGGCGCTGTGCGGGCCAATGCGACCACCAACTGGGCGGGGCAACCGGCCACAAACTGGGTGAATTCATTTCTCTCAGGCGAGAACTACAAACATGCCGACTGCGATGGCGATGGCTTGGTGGACTATCCAGACACGATGAGCGTCTCGCTCTACCAAGGGCTTACGCACGTGCGCCTCGGCCATGTGGCGGGTGGCGTGCCCCTGCGCTTGCGTCCGGCGATGCCACTGTTTGCGGGTCAGGACAGCGTGACCCTGATCGTCGAGCTGGGAGATGCCGGGTTTCCAGCGGATTCGGCCTACGGACTGGCATTTCAGGTGGATTATTCGGCGGCGGATGTATTTCCCACTGTCGTCGGCCAGGCCTCGCCCTCCTTCCTGGGCACACTGGGCAATGCCTACATGGCCATGGACGAAGCCGCCCCCGCAGGTAGCGCCTACCGCCTCGCGATGGTGCGCACCGACCACCAAGGCCACGACGGATTTGGCGAGGTCGCGCGCGTCAAACTGAAAGCAAGGCCATCGCTCTGGACCGGCCTCGGTGTAGCGCAGCTGCCCATCACCCTCTCCAACTGCCGCCTCATCGACGCCACGGGATCAGACATCCCCGTCACACCCACCTCCGACTCCGTGTGGCTGTACGACCTCGCCTACGTCGCGGCCCCCGATCCCACCGATGCATTCCATTGGTCCCTGTCGCCCAATCCGGCAAGCGACCTGCTGCACCTGCGCGTCGACGGACGTGCCTGCGGTGCCTACACGCTGTCCCTGATCGATCAGCGCGGCGTAGAGGTCGTGACACAAAGTAACCATACGCCAAACCCCATATTGATTCCGCAATCCGTCGATACGAGTTTGGCGGGATGAAAAAGAAAACCGATTGGCCTGCGTTGCTTGAGGCGTTT
>JANMIM010000821.1:0-7865 GCA_031375795.1 Bacteroidota bacterium | reverse complement strand
TGAATGTGCTGCCCCTGCCCTCTTCGCTTTGCAGGTGAATCTCCCCTTGGATGAGCTCCACGGTTTTTTTGGCGGTGTAGAGGCCCATCCCGTTGCCATTGCCCTTGGCTTGCAGGCTGCCTCGGAAAAACATGTCAAAGGCCCGCGCCTGCACTTGCGCACTCATGCCAATCCCATTGTCTTGGATGCCAATGGTGTGGTATTGGACGCCCTCGCTCATTTGCACGGTACACCAGGCGGCATGCTCCCCATGGTGCCGAAAATCGATGGCGTTTGTGAGCAGGTTCGCAAGGATCACGCGCATGCATGCCCGGTCGGTGTGCATCTGCAAGCCAGGGCCAGCCTTCAGTTCAAATTTGACCGATTCGAAGCCGACCTTGCCTTTGAGCCCCTCCAAGACCTCGTCCCACAAGGCCTTTACCTCAAAATTCTCCAACCTGGGTTCCCGCGCCAGCAGGTCCACGCTCACGATGAGTTGCTCCAGCAGACGGTTCAGGTGCAGGGTGCGGTCCTCGACCAGGTCGAGGTATTTCATGGTTTCCTGCTCGGGAAAAGTGCTCTTGATGATGTCCAGCAATCCCATGATGCTCGTGACCGGGCTGCGCAAGTCGTGCGAGGATCTGTAAATGAAGGTGTTGAGGTCGCGGTTGGAGTTTTCGGTGTCCATGATGGCTGCCTGCAGGCGCTCATTGGCCTCCGAGAGCTCGTTGGTGCGCAGCTTCACCTTCAATTCCAGGAGCGAGGCCGCCTTCTGCCGCTCCCGAAATCGGCGGTACATGATGAACAAGAGGAGCAGAATCAGGGCAAGGCAGATGATCACCGACAGCGTGACGATGCGCTGCTGCCGCAGCTTGTCCTGCGATTCCAAGCTCGCCTTGGCGGCTGCGAGCTCGCGGTCGTGGATGGCCTCTTCGGCGGCGATGCGCATCTGCGTGGCCTCTGAGATCGAGGTGGATTCCTCGCTGCGCAAGCTGTCCATGAGGGCCATCGACAAGCGGCTGTGGAAATACGCGGAGTCGGGCTTGCCCAGCGAATCATACAACACGGCGAGCTGTCGGTGCACCAATTCCTTCATTTCCAGCGTATTCACTGAGTCGGCGAGGATCAGGCCGCGCTGCATGTAGCGCATCGAGGAATCAAAGGAACCCAATTCGAGATAGGCGTCGCCGATGTTTTGGTAGACTTCGCAGAGGCCATAAAGGTCATGGATGGCGGTCTTGTAAGGCACGCATTCATAATAGATCTCCAGTGCCCGGTCCATCTGCCCCAGGCCCGCATAGGCATTGCCGATGTTGCCCAGCACGATCGACTCGACGATGTCGTTGTCTGCCTTGCGCACCTCGTCGTAGGCCCGGTTGTAGTACACCAGTGCCGAGTCGTAGGTCTCCATGCCCTCATACATGTTGCCGAGATTGTTGAAGATCGCGGGCAAATACTTTTCTTCCTTGAAATTCAGGGCCATTTCGAGCGCTTTGGAGAGGTATTGGCGGGCGAAGTAGTGGTTCTTTTCATTGAGCGACACCGATCCCAGGTTGTTGAGCACTGCGATCTCGCCCCGGTGGTTTCCCAGGTCTTGGTAGATTTTGCGGGCGCTGAGGTAGCAATCCCGCTGCTTCATCGTGGCCCCCAATACACCATAGCTGTTGCCGGCCTGCTGTATGGCATCGGCTTGCAGCAGGGGCATGCCGAGCTCGACCGCGATCTCCTCCGCATCCAACGCATAGCTCACAGACTTGCCCGGATCCTCGCGCTCCAAGGCGATCGCCAAGGCAGCCAAGACACGGTACCTCACGGTGTCATGGTCTTCGTGACCGTCCAAGACATGCAATAGGCTATCTGCCTCGGGATTGCCCTGGGCATTGACCTGAGCAAAAAAGCCGATCAGCAACACAAACGACAACAAGAGCAATCTACGAACGAACCGGGTCCATGGCATGCAGCGCGTATCAAGGTGAATGTGGATTCAGATGGCAACAAAGGTGCAGAAGCAGATCATGAACCGCAAATTTTTTGTGTTGTGAATTGGGTTGCATCCCGCTGGCCTGCAAAGCTGTAAAAGATGCCAGGGTGTCTCTATTCAGCCTGAGATGGGAAATCCATGCACGACACTTTGCAGCCCCGCTTGTCGATCAGGGGGGGCACTAACAAGGATCACGCACGGCACAAAGATCGCATGCAGGCCCTCGTGGAGGCCGATTTGGACTTGGATGCGGCGTGGTTTATCGGCAAGAAGGCGATGCGACCGCTCTATGAAAAGGCCATGGAGGTCATCCACTCCCTGGGCATTGATATCGAGGAAGCGCCCAAAAAGAGTTACATGAGTTTGCGTCGCCGGCGTCCATTTACCTGCGAGGTGCCCTTTATTGAATCGTGCTCAGGGTCATGTGGTGACCAGCCGGTGTGGTAGCTGCCTGGATGACTGTGTCATAAGTTCCGAAGATGCCATTGCGCAGAGCTTGCACCCTATACGTATAGCTGTTGCCGATGACCAAGCCGGTGATGTTTCTGGTGAAGGTGCAGCTCCATGGGGTGACGGTTCCCGTCACGTCGTCATAGTTTTGTGTCAAGGAGTTGGTGCCGCCCAAGATGGTGGCGCCGTCCATCACGCGAAACTGGACGAATGCCATGGAGTTGGTGTAGGCGAATCCCGAAGCCGAAAACATCACCAAGGCCGAGGTTTTGGTGGCGGTGAATGTGAGCGACATGCCCGTGACATTGGTGAATGCAGTCGTGGTCACCGTATAGTCGGCTGCCAACGAGACGCTGGCCACATTGGCACCGCCGCCGCCCGTCTGCCAGGCAGGTCCGCCCACTGTCTGTGTCAGCACCTGCCCATTGGCGCCGGGGGCGATATTCACCAACGTACCATTGAGGTCTGAGCCGACAACCCTTGTACCGACCCCGGCGAGGCCGTTCACGCGCACGTTGCCAGCCACATGGAGTCTTTCCAGCGGGGCGGCGGTGCCGATACCTACGTTTTGGGCGATCAAGGAGTGTGCAGTTGCAGCAAAAACCAGCAAGGAGAGCAATAGGGTAGAGAGTCTTTTCATCGACAAGAATTATAAATATTTCACAAACAATATTTCCAAGATGAAATATAAACATCAATTGTCGATTAACCAAGCGTTTAGAATTTTCGAGGAGAATAATTTGCATGTGAAACCAAGGTATTCGGCGCGGCCACGGTCCTCGCCACTCCTGATTTTTAATTTGTCTTTCGCGCCGTAGGGGCCTGTCCGTCAAGGGTGAATGCTGTCTGTTCCAGATCAAGCGTGTTTTCACAGGTTGCGCGGAACATTTTTGCCATGCACCCCAAATTGCATCAGCCTCTTTGAATTGCTGGATTCTTCATTATATTATGTACCAATGAAGTACCGAAGCCTATTCCTCTTGATATTCTGCCTCGTCGCATCGCTGGCACAGCTTGCGGCGCAGTGCCCGACATGCGGCAATGGCGTCCTCGACGCCGGGGAAACGTCGGTCAATTGCCCGCAAGATGCTGCGCATGGGGCGACCTGCACCAGCCCGTGTGGGCAACCAGGCGGGTTTGAGGCCACCCTGGGCATCCGGCAAGCCTTTGATTTTGTAGGCACGACCACTTGGAGCACCGCCGGGCTCCCAGGCACCTGGACCTTCGCAGGTGCGCCCACACCCGCGACTGCGGGGGCGCTCCCAGCCGCCGACGCCTATGGCGCCAAGGCGGGCCTCATCCAGCCCAATTGCTCCGGCAGCTGCACCGCCACCAATGGCTTCTGCATCGGCAACCTCGCCAGCACGAGCGCCGTCGGGGCCGGCGGCGTGAGCGGCAAGCTCGGTGCCAACTTCGATGGCCGTCCCAATGTCGCCACCAACCTCAGCTACGCGGTCTTGCGGGGCCAAAACAATCCGACCCTCGTGTCACCCACATTTGACATGAGCGGCGTGCAAGGCTTCAAGGTCCAATTTTGGCTGTTCCCCAGCGAGACCTCCTGTGGGCAGCTCAACAGTTGGGGCAGCTGCGTCGGCAACGCCGCCTTCCTGGACTTCTCGTCCAACAGCGGCACGGCTTGGACGCAGATCATGCAGATGGACCTCAACAGCAGCAACATCGACATGTGCACCAACAACAGCACCAACACCAAGTGGCTCACGGAAAGCGCTTGGTCGCGGGTCTGTCTCACGGTGTTCAAGACCGCCGGCGCGCCCGGCAATTTCTACAGCCTGGCCTCCGCCTCCAGCGCCGCCTCGGGCATCATGGTCAGCAGCGCCTACTTCACCAACGGCTTCAAATTCCGGATCCGCTACAGCCAGACGGCCTCCTGCACATCGGGCATCACGACCACCAATCCCGGTCGCTACCTCGCCATCGACTACCCGGTGGTCACCTCTGGCAACGAGATGATTCCCTGCGGCATCAGCTTTGCAAACATGTGTGGCTACGGGGCCGATGCCAACGATGACGGCGTGGGCAGCTCGACATCGTTCAGCTTCACCGCCGCCTTCGGCACGGTGAAACGTGGCGTACACGAGGCCGAGCGCGGGGTGGAAATCCTCACCTCGCAGACAGCCGCCTACGCCTCCCAAAACCTTAGCGGCTCCACATTTGCCACCAACTTCGACCTCTGCAACGCCGAGGGAGGCGATCAGCAATGTATCAACTGGCGCAGCAACAACAACTTCTACACGGCCGTCTATGAATGCATCTGCGACTGGGAGGCCCCGACCGGCAGCATCAATGTACAATATTACAAGGGCACCACGCCCATGTCTGCCCCCATGACCAAGGTGACCAATGCCGGCAAGACAGCGCTCCTCGGCTGGCGCTACAGCGGCAACCGCTTCGTGAGTTGCGGCAGCACCAGCGACCTCAACCCGGGTTGCAATGGCTATTATTTCCTGAGCAATAGCCTGTCCACACAGTTTGCACGCCTCTTTTACACGCTCTCCCAAAATGGTGTCGGCGATTCCTGGACATATTATGGAGCATCGTCCTGCAACCACTATTTCAATGGCCCCTTTTACGCGCCGATTTCCGTGCCCGATACGCTCGCCGGCAGCGGCAACTACACCATCTGCGTCGGCGGCAACCTGGTGTTCACGGGTCTGTCGCAATATTGCCTCGATGCAAGCGGCCTCTCTGGAAACGGGGCGATCATGGTGTCGGGCCCCAATGGCTTTGTCGACCTCATGCTGTCGGGGCAGCAGGGAACGACTCCGATTGTGGACCCTGGCGCTTACACGGTGATTGCGACCTTGCCGGGCAGCCCGCAGCAATGTCTCTTGTGCCGACGTGGTGTCTGCGTCACGGTGACCGCCGCAGACATCGGCAATTGCGGGGTGGTTGCCTATCCCGGGCTTAGTTTTGATGCCATATTGCGCGACCATCATATCGTTGCGGTGACATGGAGCATGCTGCGCGACGAGGATGCGATCGCCTATATTGTGGAGCGTCGACTACCAGGGGATGGCTGGCAGGCGCTCGCGCGTGTGCCGAGCATACGCGACCATGGGGATTATGCCTACATGGACCATACGGGCCTTGAGGGTGCGATCGACTACCGCCTGCACCTGCTGGAGGCAAACGGCGAAAGCAGCTACTCAGATATCGTGACGGTGCAGATCGACGGCGCCCCCAAAGTCCACATTTACCCCAATCCCGCCACCGATGTTTTACATGTTCGCACGCCGGAAAACAACACGTCTTTTTCTGTGGAATTGCATGACCTCACGGGCCGCCAACAGCGGTCTTGGGAGGTCAATGGCGCGTATGGTGCATTGCCCTTGGGAGGGCTGGAGCACGGCATTTATGTGCTGCGTGTCGTTGTGGGCGGGGAGATTGCGTTTTTCAGGATTGTGGTGGAATGAACTGGCGGAGGAATATGTTCCCATTCAAATGAAGCAGCGTTGTCGATAGGCGTGCGCAACGGGAGCGAAATTTCATTCCATGCCGTTGCTTGTTTTTTCAATACCTTGCATGCGCAATCGGTGATTGCAGCATTTTTTTTGTTTCACGACGCATCTTAGACATGAAATACTTCGCCTCATCTTGCCTTCTCCTCTTCGTGTTTCTTTTTGGTTGCAGCCCTTCTGCCAAGGAGGGAGATTCAGGCCAATCCACTGATACGGAAGCTGTCGATCAGGCGGCGGCTGTGGTGTTGGCACCGGAGTTCTACAAAAAACTGAAAGGCACCATCGGGGACATCGCGATCACGATGGACCTCGTTCGGCGCGACTCGACCTTGTCGGGCAAATATTATTATGACAAGGTCGGATTACCCATTTCCCTCAACGGCACCATCTCGACAGCCAATGCCATTGTGCTCAGTGAATATGTGGGGCAAGGCGAGGAGACGGGCTCCTTCAAAGGTTCGTTTGTTTCCGCCACTGAAATGGAAGGCAATTGGACCAACTCGGCCAACCACAAGGTGCTGCCATTTAAGCTGAAGGAGACCACGGAGCTTGCCGCAAGCATTGACTTTGAACATTTCCACCAAGAAAATTGTGCGACCAGGGAAAAGAATCTCAAACATCCGAAGCCTGAGGATGAACAATGGATGACCGACACCTTGTGCTCTTACATCGACGTCACGACCTTGAAAGCGAAGACTGGCAAGCCGGCCGTCGACGCGGCCATCGCCGAGGCGCTGCTTGCGGAAATCTCAGGCCACGGCAACAAAACGTATCCTACGATGGCGGCCTACTTGAATTCAATCAATGACTTGGAGGAAGATGAATTCATATCCCGCGACCAATATTGCGCCATCATCTGCAACGAGGCTGGCCTCTTGTGCGTCGATGCAGGCGGTTATGAATTTGGGGGCGGTGCACATGGCATCGGCTGGGTGAGTTATCTGAACTTTGATTTGCAGACCGGGCGGGTGCTGCAATTGAAGGACTTGCTGGTACCCAACTACGCCGACCGGCTCGACGAGGTTGCTGCGCGCATCTTCTTCTCCATTCCCGAGAATGAAGAGATGCTGTTTGAGGAAAACCGGGACAATTTCAAGGTCAATGACAATTTTGCCGTCACGCCAGGCGGCTTGATTTTCACCTTCAATCCCTATGAGATCGCTGCTTATGCGGCTGGCATGCCCGAGGTGGTGATACCCTACAAGGACATCGAGGCGCTCATACCGGCAGGCGGCCTGCTCGCCCGCATCCGTCACAAATAGTCCACGCCCTTGGTCGGGGGCCACTCCAATACGAGTTCCCTGCCGGGCCCCATGCCAATTGATGGCCGTGGTGAAATGGCCTTTTGACGATTTTTGCAGGGCCAAGGGATCTTTTTTCTGCCTCCAAAAAATGCTGTACGCGTAAGAATATTTTCATCGGGATCGATTTAGAATCGGCCCAAATGGCATTTCTGACAATCAAGCCAAGTAAGAAGCTCGTAAGATCGGGGTTGTGGGCCGAGCAAGGATGCTGCATCTTTACATCAAGCAAGAGCAAGGATTAGGGGACTCTCCGCCACGTCGGATTGAGGTCCCTAATTTATTTTACCAGAATTAGCAGAATTTTTGGAATTTTCAGAATTAGCTTTTGGGGTGAATCTTCAGATCGCCGCAGGCAATTTTGGGTGGCTACGGCTTTGTTCAAAATCTCTTTCGATTCTGCAATTTGGCTTCGCTGATCTGCCGATTCTGCGCTGTCATGCAAGTGGATTCGGGGACTCTCCGCCACGGCGGATTGAGGCCCCTAATTTATTTAGGGCCATACCAAGCAGCTTAAATTATTGATTTCCAAACCGTTGCAGGGCTTTTTGTTGCTCATTCAGTCACAGATTAGCAACAAATTTTGCAGGTGAATCAAGGTATTTGCGGGAGGTTTCCAAATTCAAGGGGCGATGGTTTGTGGAAAACTTTCCGCCGATTCCTTGATTTGTTGAG
>JANMIM010000811.1:0-1600 GCA_031375795.1 Bacteroidota bacterium | reverse complement strand
TACTGGGGCGAGCCGTTCCCGATCGTGTTCCGCGACGGGCTGCCCTATGCCTTGCCGGAATCTGAGTTGCCGGTCTTGCTGCCGGTGGTGGAGCGTTACGAGCCGGGCGAGGAAGGCGAGGGCCCGCTGGCCAATGTGACCGAGTGGATGCACCTGCCCGACGGCAGCGTGCGAGAGTCCAATACCATGCCGGGCTACGCCGGGTCGAGCT
Organism: Bacteroidota bacterium; assembly: GCA_031375795.1. Taxonomy (GTDB): domain Bacteria; phylum Bacteroidota; class Bacteroidia; order J057; family JADKCL01; genus JADKCL01. The sequence goes on along the minus strand of JANMIM010000811.1, from coordinate 1,389 downwards.
GGTACTTCCTGCGCTATTTTGATGTGAACAACCGGCAGGCATTCAGCGACAAAAACAAGGAGGCCTATTGGATGGACGTCGACTTGTATGTCGGCGGTTCCGAGCACGCGGTCGGGCACCTCTTGTATTCCCGCTTCTGGACCAAGATTTTGTATGACCTCGGCCATGTCACCCACGACGAGCCCTTCCGGAAATTGGTCAATATCGGCATGATCCAAGGGCGCAGCAGCCTCATGTACCGCCTGCGCGGCACCAACACGTTTCTGTCTGCGGGCCTCATCGACGGCAAGGAAGTCGATGCGATCCACGTCGATGTCAACATTGTGGAGCTGGATGTCCTGGACTTGGACAAGGTGCGGCTCACACGCGGCGGCGAGTATGCCGATGCCGAATTCATCACGGAAAACGGCGTGTTCAAATGCGGCCATCAGGTCGAGAAGATGAGCAAGCGGTATTTTAATGCAGTGAATCCCACGGATGTCTGCGAGCGCTATGGTGCCGACACGCTACGCTTGTACGAGATGTTCCTCGGACCACTGGAGGATGCAAAACCTTGGAGCACCCACGGCATCGAGGGTTGCTTCCGCTTCCTGCGCAAGGTGTGGAACCTCTTCACCAACGACGACAACCAATTGATCGTCACCGATGCAGCGCCCACAGCCGACGAGTTGCGCAACCTGCACCAGACCATCATCAAGATCCAAGACGACATCGAGGCCCTGAGCTTCAATACCAGCGTCGCCCAGTTCATGAAATTCTGCAACGAGGCGCAGCGCTTGAAGACGAATTCCAGGGCCGCCTTGGAGCCGTTTTTGATTTTGCTGGCACCCTTTGCACCACACTTTTGTGAGGAGCTTTGGGAAATGCTGGGCCATGCCGAGTCCATCTCGACCGCTTCGTGGCCCGTCTACGATGCCCAGCACGTCGCCGTGAGCAGCATCGAGTACCCGATCCAAGTGAATGGCAAGCTGCGCGGCAAGATCACCGTCGCTGCCGACATGAGTAAGGAGGATGTGGAGACCGAAGTGATGGCCTCGGCCGAAGTCGCGACGATCCTGGCTGGCGCTACGCCTCGGAAGGTGATCGTGGTGCCCGGGCGGATTGTGAATTTGGTGGTGTGAAGCGTTCTAGGGAAACATTCTTGCTGAATGGTGGACCGTCAAGATATCAATCTGGTTGTCAGAAATGATAGCATAGATGATACGGTGTTTCCCTAGAATGATCTCGCGTACGCGATCGTTCTGGACCTCTTCGAAAATCTTTCCAGTCTTCGGGAAGAGGGCGAGATGACGCACTCTTTTTCTGATGCGCTGTACTTGTAGTCGAGCTTGGATTCTGGATTCTCTGCCAATGTATTCCCCAATGTCACGCAAATCGTCTTTCGCCTGC
>JANMIM010000788.1:0-1314 GCA_031375795.1 Bacteroidota bacterium | reverse complement strand
ATCAACAACCCGGACCTAGGCTCGGGAAAGCAAGACTATGCCCCAATGCAAGCACACGCATCAGGTTACTACGGGTTTTGCGCACTTGCTGAATCGCTGAATTTATAGCGCTGTGTTGCATTTTGGGAGGTTTCTGGCTATATTTGATCTTGTAAAGATAAATTTTTGGCGATTCCTAAATTTTTGGCGATTCCTAAATTTTTGATAGATGAGGATTACCCTAGATGTAAAGGATGAAAAGGCGGCATTTCTGTTGGAAATCCTTCGGAATTTTAAGTTTGTGAAGCTTGATGAGACTTCAGATGAAAAATCGAGAATCATTGAGGATCTTAAGGCAGCCGTAAGAGAAGTGAAACGCGAAAGGCAAGGTAAAGTAGCGTTCAAAACAGCCGAGCAGCTTTTCAATGAGCTATAGTGTAGTCACTACCGTAACCTTTGACCGGTCTTTGAAACGGCTATCGAAAAAATATCCGTCGCTGAAAAACGATTTTTTCGGTCTTTATCAATCCCTGCAAGAGAATCCAAGACAAGGCAAACAAATTAGACTGGACTGCTATAAAATTCGGCTTGCCATTCTCTCCAAAGGTAAAGGCAAATCTTCTGGTGCTAGAGTCGTGACTTACATCCAAGTTGATCGTGAACGAGTTGTCCTTTTGGCGATCTATGACAAATCAGAAAAGGAATCTATCACAGATGCTGAGTTGAATCTTTACCTTGATGGAATAGAGGAAGTTGACTAGCCCGGCTCACCTATTCAACGCAACGTTCCCCTCGATTTCCTAACTTAGCTCTCCAATCCCCGCACGATGAAAAAGAAAATCATTTATACCGACCACGCCCCAGCCCCGATCGGCCCCTACAGCCAAGCTGTGGCGGTCGACCATATCCTTTATGTCTCAGGGCAGATCGCCATCGACCCGGCGACCAATGAGGTGAACCACGGGCCGCTCGACGTGCAGACGCAGCAGGTGATGAAAAACCTGCAAGCGATCTTGTCGGCGGCAGGCTCCTCGTTTGCGCACGTGATCAAGACCACGATCTTCCTGGCCCCGGGCGAGGACTTCGGCACCGTGAACGCGATCTATGGCAGTCATTTCGACCTGGATTTCCCGGCGCGCGAGACGGTCTGGGTGAATGCATTGCCTAAAAACGTGAAGGTGGAAATCTCCATGGTCGCCCTCATTCCCACCGTTTTCTGAGGCCCATGGACATCAGCTATATCCTGAACGAGCTCGGGGAGGACCGCGAGCGGCACTTTGGTGCGGTTTCCCATCCGCTCTACCAAAACAGCAATTTCTGCTTCCCCAATGTCGC
>JANMIM010000784.1:0-4824 GCA_031375795.1 Bacteroidota bacterium | reverse complement strand
TGATGAAGAAGGTCGGCGTGGCCACGTCTTGCGCAATGACAAAATAGGAGACGACATCAGTCGCGACCAAGCCACCCATCGCTGCTGCCGAGATGGTAAATGTCCATGTACCATTGGTGGCCGTACCGCTGCTCAACACACCTTGGGCTGAGACGTAGGCACCGGCATTCTTCCGGAAATAGATCCTCGGTTGGAAGGCACCTGAAATAGGTACTCCACTGATGTCAGTGATCGTAGCGGTGAGTGTGCGGTCACCCGTGAGGCAGGTAAATGTAAGCGGTGTATAAGTGATCGTAGGGGGAAGGATATCGAGGCCCACGCCGTCGAACTCGTCTGCACCCAAGTCGGGTGAAAGTGCGCCGCCATTTACCGATCCCGCAGGACCTGGTCTTGCCTGACCATCGATGTCGGTTGCGATCCCCACGACTTGGCCACCAGACTCCATCAGGTTGGGCGTCACGCCCATGTTCAGGTGCAGGTCGGTCGCGTTGTTTACAAATGTGACTGCAGCGCCGGTGTAGCTCGCGCCGTCACCTGCCGAGGCGGTCCGCCACCCGGCAAGGGTCTGGGCGGTCGTCCAAAATCCCACGGTAGCCGCATTGGCGTTCAGAATGTTGTTGTTGGAGGCATTCGCTCCCCATCCTGTGGCGCTGGCAGTTGCCCCAAGGTTGTTGGCAATGGCCATGTGCAAGCCTGTGCCACCGGTGCGTTCATTTTGCAGGAGGTTGTTGCGCACATCCATCGGGAAAGTCACGGCCGTTAAGGAATAGTTTCCACGGGAAACACACATGGTTGGCTGGGCCCCGCTAGCGGCCGTGCCACCGATGTAAATCGTATTGTGTAGCACTTGCGTCACAGTAGGCGTCCCCCCACCGGAATACACGATCACCCCCACAAAGGAAGTGTTGGAGGTTTGGCCGATTCCCAACGAAATCATGTTGTTGAAAATGGCCAAGTTGTTCGCCCCGCCCCTCACAAAAACACCACATGCCAAGCCGGGCAAGGTGGTGGATGTCGTTGTGCTAGCATTGTTGATGCCGTAGATCCGGTTGTTGGAGATGGCAGTGTTGGTACCGTTGGTGTGGCTGATCCCGGCGACGTTGGTGGAAACAGCACCGGCATTGAGGTTGCTCACGTTCGTGATCGTATTGTTGTTGATGACTGGCGAGGTTCCAGCACCTACATATATCCCCATTGCCCCCAATTGGCCGTTGCCGACAGCAGTGTTGGCGTTGGTGGTCAGAAGATTGGCCACCGTGTTGTTGCTGATGTTGAACGCAGAAGCACCTGCAGTACCTGTCCAGATACCGCGCACAAAGCCCGTAGTACCCGTGCCATACGAAGACAGGTTCTGAATGGTGTTTCCAGTGACTGTCGCCGCAGCAGCGATCGCACCGCTCAAGTTGATGCCTGAGGCCAGCGAACTGCCGGTCGTGACGCCCAAAACCCCGGCGATCATGTTGTCGGCAGTTGCATTGCCGATCACGTTGTTGGTGATCGACAAGGCAGAGGGAGTGCTTGAAATATTGATGCCTGTGACCGTTCCTGCAATCCCTGCAGCGCTACCTTGGGCAGTAAAGCCTCCCATGATATTTCCTGAAATCACATGCGCGCCAGTGGATGAGCTATGGATGCCAACGACGGCCCCTTGTGTCGATGTAGGCGTGGCAACCAGCAAGTTTGTTCCTGAAGCACCACCGATGATGTTACCGGCGATGTTTCCGATGTTGACCGATCCACTGGTAACGTTGATGCCGCACAAAACCCCGTTGGTGGTGGCGGCGCCACTCGTTGTTGCCAAGTTGATCGCCGTGATGGTATTTCCCTGTACTGAGGATGCCGTCGTAGTCCCCACCGCCAGATCAATCCCGATCAAGCGGTTCGTCACTGCGCCATTCATTGTATAGGTGCCGGTTCCCAGTGCTGTGGCAAAGCCCAGTATGTTGCCGCTCACCAAGTGGTTGTTGCCAGAGGCAATGCGAATGATCGTATGGATGTTGCCGGTGGTGTACGTGCGTGCTGCTGTTTGGAAGAAGCGACAGTTGCTGATCGTCCAGTCGGTATTGCCAGTGCTGACGAAGATGCCTCTATTAAGTAGCGTGGCACTAAAAAAGTTCGAGATTTGGCAGCCGAGGAATTGAACTTGGCTATTTTCCTGACCTGCGGTCACGTTGCCGGCAGAGAAGACGCCCTGCACGGGGAAGTTGGCGCCGCTGTTACTGATGATGGCATTGTTGAATACAATCGAGTCGTTGCCACCGCCGCCGATGCCGACGTCCAGCAACACCGTACCCATCGTGATCGAGGTCGTGGCGCCCAAGAGCGTCACATTTTGCACACCGATTGCCCGCGCATCGTTCAGGAAGCGCAAGGTGGAGGCCGCGCCTACCGCCGTGTTCTCGATTGTCAAGGAGTTGCCGCCCGAGTTCAAACCGTCGATCGCTACGCGGTCGGCGCTGTTGAACTCCACAAGTGGCCCGACGACGGCACCTGTGATGGTGCGTGCCGCACCACCCGCAGGGATGATGATGAGCGTCGCCCAGGTACCTTGCGACAGCGATGCGGTCGCAGCCTCGACGGTGTTTCCGGTGACCGTCACGACGATGCTGGCACCCGTCTGGGCTCCACCGTTGATGGCCGTGAAGGCCGCACCCAGCGTCGGGTACGTGCCGTTGCCCACCAAGGCACCCGTCACGTTCACATTCTGAGACCATAGGCTCTGAACGGGCGACAGGGTGAACAAGAGGGTAGCAAAAAAGCAAAGCGCAAATAGCTGTGTTCTCATTGACCTCATATGATTATATCCAATTTATCAATACCTATAATGCTGAAGTAGGCAACCCAGGGATGGGAAACCATGCTGTGTGGGCAAGCAGCAAATTGATTCAACGCGAGTGGCAAACGAATGAAAAGCAATTAGTTCGGATGCCAAAATACTATAAACGATCTAATCCCCAATGCAGAAAGTTTCTGCAAGTAAGAAGATGACACAAATTCAACCACTTTTTGGGGCAAAGGCTCAACAAACTGCGACAATTGCTGTGAAATGTGTTTTTGGGGTCGCATGCAAGGTCTTAGGGCAGATGCCAATTCATCAAATAAATGCCTCGCTTCCACTTGTAGGTGGAAGCGAGGCCAAGGTGATCGCTCCTGATTCTTTTGTATTCGTTGTCAGTCGGTCCTATCGTAACACTCGTGTTTCCACAAGGCTAAAATTGCTAGATTGGATTTCGCCTTTCACAATCGTCGGCCACTCCGGCAGCCCCGTAAGTGCGTGATCTATCAGCGTAGGTCGCAGCCCTACGCTGCACCCGCAACCCAAGTTTCAAGCCCTGCAAGGGCGAAATCCTAAGGACATTGCGTGGCTCATTGCTGACCAAAGCAGAAAATCTAGCCTCGTCACAACGCTAATACAAGTCCAAGATCTTGAAATTGCGGCCATTGAGCTCAAAGGACTCGCCCTTGGCCTTGCCTTCCATCGCCTTGTAGATCGGAGCCTTGGTGCTCACCCCAAAGTATTCGACGCCGCTGCACTTGAACCGCTCGATGCTCACAGACACAAAGAAGCGCTGTTGCTCGGTGATCACCACGCTGCCCAGGTGTACCACGTCGTGTACCTCGTCGGGCGAGATGCGCTGCAGTTTCTCCATCTCCTCGTTGAGCATCTGCAGTTGCTCGCCCATGAGGGAGGCCTGCTCCTCGGTGTCTTGGCTCATCGACTGTGCGCCACTGTCGTGCTGCTCGCTGGCATATTGCTGCCCAGAGGCCATCAATTCGTCGATGCGGCTGCGAAAGTCTTGGATCAGGGCTTCCTGGGCCTTGACGCCAGCCTCCCAAATCAGTTTCTTGGTGATGTTATTTTCCATAATGCTTTGATGCCAAAATTCCCCAAAAATAAGGCCCACAACTATGACTTGCAGCATTTCCCCAGCGCATTTCCATGATTATCGTCAACTTTGACCACTGGAAGCAGGGATTTTTGCCTGTTTGCCTACCGATATGCCCCACTTTCTGCTCCCCAACACGTCTTCTTCACCCCCAATCGCCGTCGATTTGGATCGCGAGGGCCTCCATCTGTCTGGTGCCGGCACGATTCCCTGGTCATCGGTCATGGAGGTGAATCTTTGCAACATCGTCGGCACAAAATACCGTCCCGCCCATTTGCGATGTCGCGTCGACCACGGTGGCCTTCACAAATCGTTTTGTGCCAGCCTCGACGATGCCGCCGAGCTCAGCGAGTACCGACGATTCATCCCGGAATTACACAACCACTTGATGGCCAACGGCTCAGGAACCCGCTTCACGACAGGAATGCATAGCCAGGTCGGCTATATGGCCCTGCGCATGGGCTTCGTCCTGACCTTTTTGGCATTGGAAGCATTGGTCGCATTTGCCATCAGCCAACGGGGAAATCTCGGGTTAGGCTTGGGAATGATGGTCTTCATAGGCTTGGCGGGATATGGGATGGATCGGCTCACGGTCAATCGGTTGAAGCCAGGCATCTATGACCCGACACGGATTCCCGCCGATCTGTTGCCGGTCTAGGCCGGGGAGAATGCAGGGCCGTGTCGATGCACAGACCACTCGGCTCACCGGGCGACCACAACGATGCGCCGGCCCGCCTTGCCAGAGGTGGTGCGCAACAAGACAAGGCATCCGCCACTCACGCCGCCCAGCGCACTTTCCCGCAGACGCAAGGCATGTTCACCCGCTGCCATCCATCCCAGGTCTTGCGACCAGCGCTTGCACCCATCCAGCCCATGGATTTCCAAGGCCACATCCTCGGCTACTGCCAGGCTCCATTGCAGCGTGAGGCCGTCTTGC
>JANMIM010000760.1:0-3139 GCA_031375795.1 Bacteroidota bacterium | reverse complement strand
ATCCTTCATCCCAAACCGGTGAAGATGAAACCGCAAATAACGCCCCGTTCTCTGATCGGGAAAGGCGCCGGTCTGCAGAGCCATGCAAACTCTGAACTTTGATCTCTGTACTCTGTACTCTCCACTTTTCACTTTTCACTTCTCACTCTCAACCGCATTTCTCCCAGCTTCTTTCCCCAATAATTCAACCATAACCCTAACTTTGCAGCACAAAATCAAAGTGAGTAGATGAAAATAGCGCAAGTCCTGATTCAATCGCAAGCCCCTTTCAGCAATTTCCAGATCGACCTCGTGTATCCAGAGGGACATGCGCGCGCCGGCGAGGCCCTCGACAAAGTCTGCCTCATCGGCCCCAACGGCAGCGGCAAATCCAGCTTCCTGCGCATCCTCGCCGAGTACCTGCGCAACACGCTGCGGTTCAAAAGCAAGGGCCTGTTTCTGGTCAAGCTCGCCCTCGACGACCGCGCGATCTACTCGGTGCACATCAACAACAACGCCCTCCTGTTTCTGGACACCATCGAGCAGGAGCCCTTGTGGATGTTTGAACTCATTCGTGACCAGTCCTTCAACATGGCTTTCAACCGCAACTATGAGAAGTATTGCATCGGCCACGAGGAGGAGCCGGCCTTGTATGACGAGCTGTGGTTTGACAACAATGGCAACGACCTGATCGTGCACCAGCATCCCGACTATGCCCGCGACCGCACGATCGGCCTCACGGACTCACCGCAGACCAAGAGCCACGAGGCCGAGAGCTTGCTGGAGACCTTTCCGCTCTACGGGGAAATCACGCCCGAGAAGACGACAGAGTTTTGGGCCTTGCTCATCTTCCTGATCCATCGCCGCGACCGCAAGTACAAGGAATTTGCCGAGAAGCCTGAGCACCGAGGCAGGCCCGAGGAAGAGGTCAAGAAACAATTTGCGCAAGACAATCCCGATGTCTTGGAGAGCCTCGCCAAGGTTTGGGGGCCCATTCTGGACCATTTGGGATTGGCACTGGACCTGGAAAATGCCGTGGTGCCCCACCACATCAAGGACAAACTGGGCCTGCACCTGCGGCAGGTGGGCAGCGGGCAGCGCGTGGAGTATGGCGATCTCGGCACCGGTTTGCGGCGCCTGTTGTTTCACATCGGGCACGTCTGGGCCCTGTATTTTGAGCGGCAGATCCACCACGGCTTTTGCATCTTGGAGGAACCTGAGGCAGGATTGCACCCGAGTTTTGTCCAAGGCTTGATGCAGCAATACCTGGACCTGATCCAAGGCAGCCAACTCTTTGTCAGCACACATAGCCCGATCATCGCCGCCGCTTTCGACCCGGCGGAGCGCATCATCCTGAACCGCGACACCAAAGGACAGATCACCTTGCGCCGCAGCGATTGCCAGCCCGGAGCCGACTTGGCGGCGATCATGGCCAGCGACTTCGCGTAAGCTTCGCATCGGTCACAGCTGAGTTCCTGCCGTAGCCACTTGCTTTTGGTTGTATTTTGTACTTCAAAATGGGCGATCCCAATGGTTCCCCAGGGCAACCTTGCTCCAAACCGATCGATATGGTTGTTGCTTGCCGATCGCAGCAGGGTCGACTGTCGCAGTGCCGACAGCAATTGCCCGGGCTTTGCATGCTCAATCACAAGGGTTGCGTCGACTTCGAAAAAAAAATACTACATTTTTTGAAGTATTTTCATTTTCCTAAATCGTTCAAGCCTCCAAAAAACCGCTATACGTAAGAATTGGGCCGTTTTTGACGCGGTGGCGACAGTGTTTTCTTCGTCCGTCGGGGCAAAGGCTCCGTACACGATGGTGTACACAGTTTCACAATTCAACACGGAGGTCAGTATGGAAACAACAACATGGATTCAAGCAGCGGTGGGAGCGGGGTTAATGCTGACAATATTTACCGTCGGTCTCATCAGGGCAAAAAGGGCAGCCCGGTAACACAAGGCCCATCAAAAAGAGATTATGGAACAGCAATATTTTGGAATTGAATATGGAAAAGGCATCAATGGTACAAGCTCTTGGCGGTTTCGCCTTCGCCGCGATCATCATGATCGGCGGAATTGTAACGGCCCGCCGCAACAATAAAGTTTCTCATCCACGTTCTAAATAATCAAGGCCATGGAAAATTCAAAAATCATCGAACTTGCTCTTGGTATCGTCGTTTTGGGCGCCATTTTCATCGGAGGTTTCCTCTTTGCCCGCCAAAGCGACCGCGCTACCCTTCCCAAAGCCAGCACCAAATAACGGAGGGCCCGCGTCATGGGAAAGCTCATCATCCTAGATACATGCACAGCCGGAGGCTGCAGGTGCACGATGCTCGCAATGCGACCCATCAAAGACCGACTCCACTACGGTAAGTCCACAGAAGATTAGTTTCTTTTTGAATTTCGATAGATGTTTTCGCGCCGCCCCAAGGGAAACCGAGGGGCGGCGTTTTTTGAGCCTGTAGCCTCGGCGAGGCAGGTGGCGACATCGCGGAGGCACGGCATCGATTTTCTCCCTATCTTTACCCCCGCAATTGCACCAAATGGCACTTTCAGCATCCGATAGGGCAAAATCAAGGACCGAGGAGGTCAAGGGGATCTTTTCGGCCTACCTCGACAAGCGCGGGCAACGTCGCACGCCCGAGCGTTTTGCGATCTTGGAGGAAATCTATGGCCGCACCGACCATTTTGATGTGGAGTCCCTCTACATCCAGATGAAAAACAAAAACTACCGCGTGAGCCGCGCAACGGTCTACAATACCCTGGACCTGCTCATCGAGTGCGACCTCGTGAAGCGTCATCAGTTTGTGACCGGGCAGGCGGTCTATGAAAAAAGTTACGGCTTTCGGCAGCACGACCACCTCATTTGCCTCGATTGCAGCGAGGTACTGGAATTTTGCGATCCTCGCGTCGGCGAGATCCAAAACATGATCGGATCGCTCCTCGACAAGCGCATCAAGCACCATTCCCTCGTGCTCTATGGCAATTGCACCAAGGAAAATTGTGAAAACAGGCGGCAGCCAAAAGATCAAAATACAGTAGAATGAAATTTGAATTCGAATCCAAGGGTAGCATCACGGGCATCTTCAGGCTCCACGGCAGCCTCATCGGCGAGACAGACGGCATGCCCCTCACCGAGGCCTTCAACGAGCAGTTGGAAA
>JANMIM010000743.1:0-1495 GCA_031375795.1 Bacteroidota bacterium | reverse complement strand
TACGACCGCCTTTTGATCACTGGCACGCTGCCAAAAGTCTGCTTTGCCCAAGGCATGACTGCGCTGCTTTATTCGCTGAAGGTTAGGATTTTCGACTATCCAAAGTGGGCGGAGAACTTTCGCAATGAGGTGCGCCTCAATGCAGAGTCGCTGGCCAAGGCCTCTGGTGTCGCGATCGAGCATGTCAGGAGCAACAATGCCCGCAAGGAAGACATGGTTGAGGCGGTATTGAAGGAGCGGGGCCGTCACTCGGGGCTGGTGCACATGCTCACTGCGATGGAGGGTTGCCAGACGTACCGGCCCAAGGGCAGTCCCTCGGGCGGTCCCCGGCTGGTTCCCGATACAGGCAAGTGCCTTCATTACTACTTCTACCTCCTCGACGAGGAACTTGGGCTTTGCCATGTGCGTGTGCCTACGTGGGCGCCGTTCCGGCTGCAGGTTTGCATCAACGGGCATAACTGGCTGGCGCGCCAGCTCGACAAGGCGGGGATCGGCTACGACATGCTCGACAACGCCTTCGTGCGCATCGACGACTGGGAGGCCGCGCAGGCCCTGGCCGACAACCTGCCCGTGGATCGCTTGCACAGGGTGCTCGACTCCTTTGCCGCAGCGTTCTGCCCGGTTGCCCGCCACTTAGGGCAGGTGTACCACTGGAGCATCCAGCAGGCCGAGCTCTCGACCGACATCGTGTTCAAGCGCCAGGACACGCTCCAGGGCATCTACCAGCAACTCGTCTCTACTGCGATCCATGTGGTCAAGCCGGAGAACATCGCGACCTTCCTCGGAAGGAAGCTGCACGGCAACTACGAGGGTGAGATCGGCAACCGCTACAACATCCGCATCGAGGGCAGCCGCATCAGGCACCAGATGGGCTGCAACTCGATCAAGATGTACGACAAGTTCAGCCAGATATTGCGCATAGAGACCACGACCAACGACATCTCATTCTTCCAGCACTACCGCACGGTAGAACACAAGGACGGCACCAGCGGGACCAAGCTGGCCAACATGCGCAAGACCATCCACAGCCTGGGTGCATTGCGCGAATGCCTGGCTGCATCCAACAGGCGATACATCGAGTTCATCTCGACGATCGAGGACAGGTCCAGCGGCATCAAGCGACTGGATCGCATCACAAAGACCGTGGAGCACAGCGGGCGAAACTACAAGGGCTTCAACTTCTTCGACAAGGACGACCATGCAAGCCTGATGGCAGCGACGCGTGGGGAGTTCAACATCTACGGCTTCAGGGCAAAGGACCTTGCCAAAAACCTAGACCGCAAGACACCGTCCCAAGTGTCGAGAATCCTCAAGCGCCTGAGTGTCCACACGCTCATCAAACGCATCGGCACAACCTACAAGTATTACGTCACCAAGCTCGGCAGGGAGGCCATACTCAATGCTCAGAAAATCAAGGAAATGGTCCTTATTCCAGAACTTTCTTATTGAGAAATTATGTCCAAATTTGGATGAGATTTTATTGAATAGGAACTAA
>JANMIM010000725.1:0-1387 GCA_031375795.1 Bacteroidota bacterium | reverse complement strand
TCCGGGCGGAATGCGCGGACGGTTGGAACGCAATTATCGGTCGGTCAATGAGGTCGTGGCTGCGTTCAAGCTCCTGCTGTATGGTCAGGTGGCGCTCACGGGCATCTTGGTGGGCCTGGAAATTCCCTTGCTCATGCGCATCTTGAAGGACGAATATGACTTCAAGGACTTGGTGAGCAACATTTTCACCTTTGACTACATCGGTGCCTTGCTGGCTTCGATTTTGTTTCCCATCGTCTTGGTGCCTTACCTCGGACTCATCCGCACCTCCCTGTTGTTTGGGATCATGAACGTCGCGGTGGCGGTCTGGGCAGTGCATGTCTTTCGTGAAAAAATCAAATCGCCCGCGCTTTTGCGCTCGGCTGGCATATTGGCCTTGGTCGCCTTGGGGATAGGGTTTGCCTACGGCGAAAAGATACTGACCTTTTCGGAGAATCAGACCTATCCCGGCAAGGTGGTCTTTGCGGAATCCTCTCCCTATCAGCGCATTGTGCTGAGCCGTGGCCGCGACCACTTCAGGCTCTACCTCAACGGCAACCTGCAATTCGACAGCCGCGACGAATACCGCTACCATGAGGCGCTCGTGCATCCCGGCCTCTCGGCGATCAAAGATCCCAAGCAAGTGCTGGTACTCGGCGGTGGCGACGGCCTCGCCGTGCGTGAAATCCTGAAATACCCTACGGTCGAGCACATTACGCTCGTGGACCTCGATGCCGAGGTGACCAAGCTTTTCACCGAGCGCCCCGAACTCGCAGAGATGAATGGCCACGCCTTCACCCATCCCAAAGTCACCGTCATCCATGCCGATGCCTTTGCTTGGTTGCGCGATTGCCAGCAAAAATTTGACTTTGTGACGGTCGATTTTCCCGATCCGGTCAACTATTCCGTCGGGAAATTGTATTCCTTGAGCCTGTATGAAGCGCTGGACCATGTGATGGGAGAGGGCGCGATTGCGGCGGTGCAAAGCACTTCGCCCTATGTCGCACCACGCTCTTTTTGGTGCGTGGACAAGACCATCCGCGAGGCCGGATTTTACACGGTGCCCTATCATGCTTATGTTCCATCCTTTGGAGAATGGGGATACATCTTGGCGATGCACCGCCCCTGGTTGGTGCCCGAAAAATACCCCGATGGCCTGCGTTTTGTCGATGCCGAAATGGTCGCCCAGATGCTGCACTTCCCCAAGGACATGGTGCGCAACGACATGGAAGTCAACCGCTTGAACAACCAAGCCTTGGTGCAATATTTTGAAGCTGAGTGGGCCAAATATGAGGAGTGATTGTCGATGATGTTGACTTCGAAATTGAGCAGCAATCGGCAACCGCGCTTGTCATTTCGACCGCATTTGTCATTGCAACGGCGCTTGTCATTTCGACCGGAGTCTTGG
>JANMIM010000710.1:0-1208 GCA_031375795.1 Bacteroidota bacterium | reverse complement strand
GGCGGCGACATCAACAATGCCATCGTGGTCGTGGACCGCGAGGTGACAGCGAGTGAGCTGGAGCGCCTGGCGGGCCTGTTTGAAAAGCCCAACATCGAGGTCGCCGAGGAAGGCATCCTCAACAACATCGAATTGCGCCACCGCAATGAGCCTGCACGCCACAAGCTGCTGGACCTCATCGGTGACTTGGCACTCATCGGCGCGCCGATCAAGGCACAGATCCTGGCGGCACGCCCCGGCCACAAAGCCAATGTCGAGTTTGCCAAAAAGATCAAGTCGCTCATTCGCCAAAAGAAAATACAGAAGAAATACCAGCAAAAGGAAACCGAGGGCGCCATCTTCGACGTGAATGCGATCATGAAGATCCTCCCCCACCGGTATCCTTTCCTGCTCATCGACAAGATCACCGAGTTCTCTGAAAACGAAATCACGGGCGTGAAAAACGTGACCGTGAACGAGCCATTCTTCCAAGGCCACTTTCCCGGAAACCCAGTCATGCCGGGCGTGCTGCAATTGGAGGCGATGGCACAGGTGGGCGGCATTTTGTTGCTCAACAAGGTGGAGAATCCAGAATCTGTCTGGGTCTACTTCCTTGCGATCAACAATGCCCGCTTCAAGAAGATGGTGATCCCAGGCGATGTCCTCACGTTCAAGCTCAAGCTCGACAGCCTCAAGCGCAACATTTGCAAGATGTTTGGCAAGGGTTATGTCGATGGCAAGCTCGTCTGCGAGGCCGAACTGGTGGCAGCCCTGGTCGACAAGAACAAGGCTTGACCATCGTGTCACAGCCAGCGTTGTAACCCAATAGATTGTTTGCTCATTTGCGCACGTTTTAATGAATACCGAGAGTTGAAGTACCCCCTTACCCATATTCACCCCGATGCCCAGATTGCCGAGGGTGTCGTGGTCGAGCCCTTCGCCACGATCCAAGGGGACGTGGTGATCGAGGAAGGCTGCTGGATCGGGCCCCATGTCGTGATCCAAGACGGTGCGCGCATCGGGAAGAATACCCGCATTTTTTCAGGCGCCGTCATTTCCAGCATTCCCCAGGACCTCAAGTTTGGGGGTGAGAAGACCTCCTGCATCATCGGGGACAATTGCACGATCCGCGAGTATGCGACGATCAACCGCGGCACCACGCAGAGCGGCACGACGATCCTGAAAAACAACATCCTCGTGATGGCCTACGCCCACGTCGCGCATGACTG
>JANMIM010000626.1:0-9050 GCA_031375795.1 Bacteroidota bacterium | reverse complement strand
CTCAACACACCGCAGAATCCGACCGGCAAGGTCTTCACCAAGGAGGAAATCACGGCGATTGCCGACCTCTGCGAGAAGCACGGCGTGTATCTCATCTCCGACGAGGCCTACGAGCGCATCGTGTTTGATGGCATCGATTATTTCAGCCCCATGGCACTCAACCGCGACTTTATCATCGGTTGCTACACGCTGAGCAAGACCTAGGCAATGACAGGGTGGCGCCTCGGTTATATTGTGTGCCGTGATCCCAAGATCGCCAAGATGCTGCGCCTCGGCGATTATAGCCAAACGGCCGGCGTCGTGACATTCCTGCAATATGCTGGTGCAGAGGCGCTTGACAACACGGTCGCTGAGGAGGAGTTTCTCGCGCCGATCTTGTTGGAATATGAAAAACGCCGCGATTTCCTGTATGAGGAATTGTGTAAAATCGAAGGCCTGAAAGTGAATCGCCCACAAGGCGCATTCTATTTCTTCCCTGATTTTTCCAGCTTTGTGCCAGACCACATTCCTGCCACCACTCGCACGCAATATGTCTTTCAAAAAATGATGGACGAGGGCGTGGCGACGGTATTTGGACTCGCATTTGGCAGGCATTTCAGCGGTAGCTTGCGCCTCTCCTTTTCCTGCACCGACATGAACGATATTGCGCGTGGCATCGCACGCATGAAGATCGCCCTGGAAAAGTGCAAGGCCGTGCCCACTGCCATGTAAAGGTTGCTGGAAATGAAATCGTCCAAGGTGCAATCTGCGTCTTGGACGATTTTCATTTGGCTTGAGTGCGTAACAAATTAAGGGGAGCCCGCGGCATCCTGCCGCAGGGCCTCGAACATTTGCCTCCGGCGAACGAAAAGAAAAAATTTGATTGTGAATGCTCCAAGCCAAAGCAAAGCGTTCACAGTCCTTCGGCAGATGCAGTGGCCCGCAGCAGCAGCGGCCCGCGGCATCCTGCCGCAGGGCTATCCTGTCCTAGGCCTCCGGCCTCAGATGCTGATAATCAATGTTAAAATCGAGCATCGATTCCAAAGAAAGACGGTCACGTTGTGTGGACAGGGCATGCCTTTCTTGTAGGGGCAGGGCATGGAGGCCGTTTCAGAATGGCCGTTTTGAAGACATGGTGGGAATTATCCCCCCGAAAATGCCGCCAAGTGGGAGATCCTGTGTAAAATTCGGAAAACTTACCCTTCAAAATCGTCCACAATATAGCCAAAGTGGGAAAATCGAAATCGAAGATTCGATTCTGAAACACTTTTCATGCCCTGCCCACACAACATGCGGCTGTCAATCAATACTTTAGCAATATGGGCATATCCCATTCACCTCATATCATCCCGAACGGAGGTAATATTATGCTTCAGTTCACAGGGATCCACGCCAACCTCAGCGTTTGCCGATCACCAATGCGCCTGACCTTTGGATGTCTCAATTGACCGTGAGGTGGGCATGCTCATCCGATGTGTTGCCGGCCTCGTCGGTGACTTCGATATGGAACTCGATGACCGTGCCGGCGGCAACGTTCACGACGTAGCTGCCCGTGACCGTGGCAGATTTTCCCGAGACCGCAATCGTCTTGGTAAAGAGGACCGACTCGTCAGACGCCTTGACGACTTCGATGACAGCTTCCTTCAAAGCAGTTTCGTCGGTCACTGTGCCGCTGATGTCGACCGTGGCGCCAGCGGCCAAGGTGCCGCCGTCTGCAGGCGTCGTGACCGTGGCTTTGGGGGCAGTTTTGTCTTCCTTTTTGCAAGCGGCAAAAAATGACAATGCAACGATTGCCAAAAATGTCAACGCAATATGTTGGAGTTTCATGTTGTACAAATGAAATGTGGTAAATTAGAAAAATAGCTAATAAAAGTCTGGCTCAGACTTGTACCGTCGGTGGATGCCATATTTCCACTTGATTCCCATCGCCGACCGGGGACGAGAATTGCATGAATTCACTTTTTTCCTGTCGCAGGCTTCCCAGCCAAATCTCATTCGAAGCCATCACCACCAAAGGCAATTTCTCCGCGATGAGTCTCGCCATGGGTGAGGAATTGTCGCCCGTTGTCTCGCGTGCCATTTGGCCCAATTGACAGCTGCCTTTGCAACAGCTTTTGGGCTCGTCCTTGAATATGCAGAGTTCCGTGGCGAAATAACTTTGCTGTGTGTAAAAGCAGATGCTGGGAAATAATGGCCTCATTGCCACGGCGGCATACAAGAAGAGAAACACAATTGCCCAATTACTTCGCACGATGTAAATATGAGACCTTCGGGATTGTTGCGCAAGTGCAAACTGTCAAATGGCGGATCATTGGGCGATTTTTCTTCCGAATTCATCCCCCGAACCTTTTGTGAGCTTTGCTACTTTTTGTGGGAATCTTGATGAACAATCCACCGAAATGCAGATTATCTTTGCAGCATGGCCGAGCAAAAGTCATATTCGGTAGGCACCCTCACGCGCTACATCAAGCACCGGCTTGAGAGCGACCCGATCTTGCAAGATGTCTGGGTCTCGGGCGAGGTGTCCAACCTCACGCAGCATGGCTCGGGCCACGTCTATTTCAGCCTGAAGGACGACGAGGCGCAGATCAGTTGCGCGATGTTCAAGCCCGTGGCGATGCAGTACCTGCGTCGCATGCCCAAGCACGGGGCCAAGTTGCTGGTGCGTGGCGAACTGAGCATCTACCCTCCACGTGGCAGCTATCAGTTGATCGTGCGGGAATTGCAGGCGATGGGGGAGGGCGACTTGCATCAGCGTTTTCTGGCCTTGCGCGACAAGCTATTGGCCGAGGGGCTTTTTGATGCAGCCCACAAGAAGGCCATCCCCCGCTATCCACGCACGATCGGGGTGGTGACTTCGCCGACGGGCGCAGTGATCCGAGACATCATCGACACCATCAAGCGGCGATTTCCACACGTGCAGGTGCTGCTCGCGCCCACACAGGTGCAGGGCGACGCGGGGGCAGATGCGATCGTGCGCAGCCTGGGCATGCTCGACCGGCACCCGGGCGTGGATGTGATCATATTGGCACGCGGAGGCGGGTCGTTGGAAGACTTGTGGTGTTTCAACGAAGAGCGCGTGGCGCGGGCGATTTTTGCATCCACGGTACCGATCATCTCTGGTGTCGGGCACGAGACCGACACGACGATCGCCGATTTTGTGGCCGATCTGCGGGCTGCGACCCCCACGGCCGCTGCCGAACTTGCCGTGCCGTCCTCAGCCGACCTGCTGGCAGGCTTGGCGCAGGCCGAGCAGCAATTGGGGCGAAACCTGAGACATTTCATCGAGGTGAGGCAGCAGGTGCTCGACGATTGCCAACGGCAAATGGAAAACAGCCTCCTGCATCAACTGGAGCGCATTCGGCAGCAAGTCGATCACTTGCAGGGCCAATTGGGAAGCAGCATGCTGGGTACCATTGCCTTGAAGCGGCAGGGGTTGGCCGATTTCCAGCATCGGCTGGGGCAGGCCGCCTTGCAGATGGTAGGAAACCATCGCAATGCCTTGGACATGATGGAATTGCAGCTTCAGAACTTCGACTTCCGCTCCGTATTGGCCCGGGGATTCAGCCTCACGACCAAGGACGGGCAACTGGTCACCGATGCAGCGAGCCTGCACGACGGCGACCTCATCATCACACATTATCAAAAAGGAAAATCCGCATCGCGCATCGAAAATGGGAAAGAAACAAAGCATTGAACCCGAGCGCTTCTCGCTCGAGGAAAAACTCAAGGAAGTGAGGGAGATCCTCCAAAAAATGCAAGTCGGCGCCAACGACTTCGACGAAAACATCAAGTTATTCACACAGGGCACGGCCTTGATCGCAGATTGTCGGAAATATCTGGACACGGCTGAGGTTTCCGTAAAGCAGCTTCTGAGTGGCCCAAACGGCTCGGAAACCAAGGATTTCGACTGAGCTTTTCCCCATCTGACGTTACCTTTGGGGATTTTTTTCCCTTGACGGTGCCGCAAGTCTCCGTAGCTTTGTATTGTTAAAGAATTGTTACTACTAATCTGTTTGACCTATGGTTATCGAAGGAAAATTGCATGCGAAGTTTGATGCTCAGCAAATCTCTGACACATTCAAGAAGCGTGATTTCGTGGTGGAATACGTGGACAACCCCTTGTATCCCCAATACATCACGTTTCAGGTGGTGCAGGACCGTTGCTCGCTGATCGACAACTACGTTGCGGGGGAGAAGATCGAGGTGACCTTCAATCTACGTGGCCGTGAGTGGACCAACCCACAAGGCGAGAAAAAATACTTCAACACCTTGGAAGCATGGCGCATCCAAAAGGTTGAGTCTGTCGCAGCCAACCCTGCCGCAGGTACCGGTCAGCCGGTTTACAACATGGCAGACATGGCCGCCGAATCCTCAGACGACCTCCCATTCTGAGGAATCGCTGCTGGGTGATCCCGAACTTGGCCAAGGCCTGGGTCGGGTAGAAATCCATGTACCAATGTAAAAGCCGCTTCCTTACAGGGCGGCTTTCTGCATGTGTGACTTGGTGTTGGGGACTCAGGGAAACATCGCCGCTGTGCAGCTCATTCCGCATAGGCATCCAATTCCGCGAGTTTTGCGGCGATTTTGGCCTGCCATTCCTTCTGGACGCGGAAGTTTTCGCCGTGGTTGGTGGCCACATCGTAGGTGTGCTGCATGGCATAGCTCGCCTGCACGATGTCTTGGGCGGCTTTGTCGATGCCCATCTTGCCGAGGCGGCAAGGGTTGGGGGTTTCGGCAAAAAACTTGCGCAGCTGGCGGGCGTGAATCTCGGTGATGTCAAAGTGGGCCTGCTCATGTGCAAGCAGGTTGCTGCTGGGATCCTTGACCCAAGACCCCGTCGGCACAAAAATCGCATACGCGGTGACTTGAAACCCGCGGTAGTCGCAACTCCAATTGAAGGTGATGCCAGATTCGGTGAGCGCATCCATGTCACTGTTGCGGTCGGGACGGCCCTTGAAATGGCTCCATTGCAGCCTGAAATCGGACTGCCACTTGATTTCATCCTCCACGGACGCAACCTCCCCGCCACGACTGGCAAGCATGGGGATGGCCAATGCCAAGAGCAAAATGCCAAACAACAACTTGGTGATGCCAAACTTTTTCATGGGCTACCGCTTTGGAGGTTTAAACTACAAAATCGGTGCCGAGGTTTCAAGAAGTTTTCAAGACGATTGGAATTTTGTCCTTCGGCCCCTGGCAGGAGCCTAGCGCATCACCACAAACTTCTTCGTGCCTTCAGCGGTCCCATTTTGCAACCTGAGGAAATACACGCCATTCGACAGCTCATCCACAGCCAACCGATGGAAATTTCCCTTCACCGAGGAGGTCATCATTTGGCGACCTGCGATATCAAACACAGCAAGCTGGGTAGGCATTTTTGTCGCCGGAGGTAGCACGATGTCGAGGAAATCGCTGCAAGGATTGGGGTACGTGCCAAATCGTATGCTGGGAACACTGTTGTCGATGGCTGTGGCGAGGTCGCAGGATGCTTTCAGCGAATCCAGCAAAAAGGCGTAATGATTGTTCACTCTCCAATAATCAAAGGAGATCGACGTGATGCCGCCGCTCGCAAAACGAAACCAACCATTGCAGTTTGGCGCAAGCGGATTCACGACATTGAGCGCGGTCGCGTAGCTGCCCGCTGTCGGGTTGATGCTCGTCGGGTTTGTCGGAATGCCGTTGATCCTGAAATTGGAAAAAGTTTCCTCTGGCCCCACGGGAGGCACATCGTCGTCGAGGTCCCGGATGAGCAAACGGAGGTCTGCAACGGGCGTGGAAAAGGAAATGGTGGTCGTCATGGTAAGTGACTGCACCATCACCGGGTAGGGGATGAGGACCGAAGTCGTCGGATGGCCGTTGGAGATTGGCACGCCTTGATTGGTGAGGTTGCGTTGGTGCATCTCGGAGGTCGTAAGCGTGACGACAACTGTATTTCCCTTGCACAACTCAAACTGGCGGGAGTTGGTGATCAATGAATCTGTTGCGACCCATGAAAAGTCGCTGGAAATTTCACTTTGAGCAAGCAGGCTGCCACAAGCAAACAGCGCCATCATCAATGTAGACAATCTTTTCATTGTTTGAATCCATTATTTGCAAAAGACCTTTCGAAATAGTAGATGCCAAGGTAGACAAATAAGTGGAGCGATACAAAACACCTTGCAAATCTCGTTTGCAAAATGCAATTCTGCATTCAAGCGTGGCGAAGCCCAATCCTCAGTCCCGGCCCTTGTATTGCACCAAATTGAAATTGATGGCATTGGTCACGCGGTCGAGCGGCTCGTATTTGCCGTAATTCACACCGTAGATCACGATTTCCCGGCCGCAATCTGCCGTCTGGAACCGATAGGTCGTACTTCCCAATTCGGCAGGTGCCGGGCCTGGCGTTTCCTTCACATGGCACACACTCGCAAAGATCTCGTTCAATTCCTTGAGTCCCGCCTCGGTCACCATCGTGAGATAAGACCAGAAAGGTTCCTTTTCGTTGGATACACTCTGCAAGTAAAGCGCACCGTCCGGGTATACCCGTGTCACCTCGCAAGCGGGTTGATCGGGCATGCAAAATACGATTTCCGTCAGGGGTGTTTGCGTTTTGTGCTCCGCCTTGAGGCCAACAGGATCACTGATAAAAGGAACGTTCATGTTTTCACTTTGACACTTGGTGGAACAAAAAAGAACAAACAAGATGGCCAACAGCCCAGTGGTTTTCAGTTTCATACGATATTCCAGGACTTCTTGGTCAACCGCTTCAATGCATCTGCAAATGTACTGTAGTGGGCGGCTTGGAAGTCCTTGCCCGTGGACATGACACGGGCGTCGTCGGCCACAACGGCACCTGTCGGCACCCCGGCATCCTTGGCGAGTTGGTCGTGGTCGGCTGCCGAACCCACCGGGCGATTGTATCCGCCGCCGACCTCGGCATATTCATCTCCCAAGCCGAAAACGTGGCCCATTTCGTGGGCAAATGTATTTTGACCTGCACGCCCTTTTTGCACGATCTTGATGTCCACCCTTCTGAAAGCGGCTGGATCATGCGCGGGATTTACCTTTTTGTCTGCCTCGGCACTGGCATCGGCATCATTGGTTTGGGCAGCAGGGTCCACATGGGTCTTGATATTCACCGCTTTGCTGTCCATTTTTTTGTTGATCGCCTCAGAAACGGTTGCAAGGCGTTTGGCCACCATCGCCGAATTGGATTTGGTCGATCCAGCAGCCGATGAGTACCCATTCAGGCTCACGTCGACGCCACTTTCATTTTGGATCAACGTCATCGGGTTGCTCAGGAAGACTTCGAGTTTGAGCCACTCCAGGATGCTCAAGTCGGCCGAGCCATTTTCAAAAAACACCTTGTGCTCATACGTCTGCTGCTCAGGACTGTCGCAGCCATTGCTCCTGATCGACATGAAATTATTGAATCCCTCGGGATTGGTGTTTCTTTTCTTGTCGGGCGATGCGTATGAGCGCACTCCGCGCACGTCGCCTGCAGGCGGTACGGCTGGATTGGCGGGGGCACCCGCTGCAGGGGCGGGCAACGCTGCAATGTAGGCAGCAACGATGCCATTGACGGTGGCTGCATCCGCGGGATTCACTTGTTTGACGATCTCCACTTGCAGGTGGTCGCTGCCGCGCTCATCTACCCGTGAAAGCCATCCAAATGGACCGTAATCCTCCATTTTTGTCACGGCCTCCCCCTCGCTCATTTGGATGTCGATGTCGGGGCGGGCGATCACGCCTTCCCACCCGGGATCCGCGACGTGCATCGAGAGCCCGGTATCCTCCCACATCGACTCCGTCTTTTTCATATTGTCGAGGAATCGGATCATCGTCACCTCCTTTTGCTCGGCCGTCCATTGGAAATAGGGCAACACCAACGCAAGAAGATCGGGGTAGGTGTTGAGCACCTTGAGCAATGCACCTTTGTTCATGAAGGAGTTGGAAGACGAAACCTTGCCGCCATCCACCACGAGGCAGTCGGCAAAGCGGGCCTTGGCCCTCACCTGCGCGAGCAGCTTCTCTTGCGCTGGAAAATAGGTCGCCTCAAATGCCGAACCTGCGATTTTGTCTTGGGTATAAGTGATCGGGCCGTATTCTTCCGACTTGAAGTCGTCGATGTCCTCTTGCAAATCGAGCGCAGCCTCGTTGTCACGGGTGCCAAAAAAGTCGCCGAGTCCATCCATGAATCCCTTGGCTTGTATGGTGCCGCCTCCACCGCCCGATGACGATTCCAAATTAAATGGCGGCGGCGTCAGCGTCGCAGTGCCAGATTTCGCCTGGGGACCATCAAATCCTGTAGATTCATGGTCACTTTTGGACGGAGCGTCCTTTTCTGGTTGAACTTTCATTTTTGATTCCTTTAGCTTTAGACAAAGAGGGCAATTGAGGCAGGGCTGATCCTACATGTAGAGGAATCACGAATCTAGGCCAAAAATGGGAAAATTCCAAATTGGGGGTGAGGGAATCTGCCTGCCAATCAAGGTCTTGTCCGACAAGTGTCTATGCAATGGCACAATTTGGAGGAAATCTGATCGCGCATCAATTGGAATAAATTTTTTCCGCCACGAGCATCCACGCTCCACTCCGAATCCGAAATTCATAGTCGTTGTAGATACAGCTCGCCGTCCCCCTGATTTCCATCCGAATATTGTCGCCGTCGCGCACGAATACTTGCTTCACAGATTCGCCGCCCAGCGGCATCAAGACCCTCTTTCTGTCAAACTTGAGCGGCTCCCAATCGGCCTGCGCAATCTTGCTCATGCGCTTGAAATCGTCCTCCAATTCGATTGTCCAGCGCTCCATCGGGAAGTGGGTGTGCGCAAGCTGAAAAGCTTCATCGCGGCAAAATTTCTTGAAAAATGGGGCAAATTCCAGCGTCTTGGTGCTCGATGGTGCCGACACCTGTTGCGATGTACCCAAGGTGCAAAAAAGAAAGGCCAATGCGAAAACGATCGAATGCATAATATTGGAATTGATGGTCGAATATAGCTGAAATTTTGGGAAGATGCCAAGTCCGCGATGGGTGGCCGACGAGCAGCGAAACTCCTACGTCAGCAACTCCAGGAGGTCCTGTCGCG
>JANMIM010000611.1:0-5316 GCA_031375795.1 Bacteroidota bacterium | reverse complement strand
GTCTCACCACCGTGGCAACCGGAGCAGGTATTCAAGGAGAATACGTGGCGCGCCTCGTTGTCGGTGATGCGGGCAGGTGATCCGGGATCCGGGTCAGCATCCCAGTGGTGAGGACCAGGTGCTACGCCTGGGCCGCCAGGAAAAATCGGGCCGCTAGGAGGCGATTCCGTATGTGACTTGCCACCGAGGAAATCGAATCCCAGTACTTGGAGCGGCACGGTATAGTTGTTGGCGACGATGTCTGAACTGTTGGCATTCACCCAGTCGGCGAGGCGCTGCACATCGGCATTGTTCACCTTTGCATTGTAGACGAGTGCCGGCTCTTGCTTCACGGTCACCTCTTCCAAGTTGGACACCAGGTTGAATTCACGCAATTCCCAAGGTGAGCCGAGATGGGCCTCATTGGTGCGCAATTGGTTGAGAGAGCTTTCGTTGGGCTTGGCGGGGTTGGTGCCGCACAGCGTGAACTGATTGGTGATGGCTTCCAGGTTGATGTTGAATTGCGGATCGCCAAAGGAGATGTCTGCGAGTTCGGCCCATGCGATTCCCCAAGCCTGCACATCTTCACAATGCGTCTTGTTTACCCCGTACTCCAGGATTACCGTCATGCGTGTGGCATCGCAGCTGCTGTTGAGGAGGCAGAAGACGAAACGGGCCTCGCCGGCATCGTTGAAGCCATAGCCGCTGGAGCCGCGCAAGTCCACACGGTTCACGATCGCCATGAGCCTGAAAGGCACATTGGCCAGGAACAATTCGCCTGGAGCGGCACCGTTGTTGGCGCTCAGCGTCATCCAGTCGCTCACGATGCTGCTCGTCGTGCGATCAGGTACGTTTTCGCCATTGACCGTCTGTGGGGAGTTCCAAATGTCGAGCCACTTCAAGATAAAGTCGATGGTCTGGCCATCACTGGCGATCGCACCTGGATTGGGCGAGGCGAGTTGACGCATCAATTCCGCAAAGGTCCACACACCTGTGGGCCTGCCCACGTTGGTACATGGATTGTAGGTGCGGTCTGGATCCTCGACCACCGAGAGTGCGGTGATCATGAGCGAATGGTCGATGTAGTTTGGATCGACCGGCCCACCCACCCTGGCGACGCCGGGATTGATCGTGATCAGGGTGCCGAGCGTGCTTTGGCGGCTCGTGCACAATCCGGTGAGATTGGTATTGGGCACCATGTGGCGATTCACAAACGTCACTGCATTTTGGGGCAAGCGGGCGTTGTTGTTCACTTGGTCGACCATCGCCAAGATGGCAGCTTGGCCGCCGACGGGGACCCGGAAGCTCTTGGTATAGCGGCCATCCCCCGGGGTGACGTCGCCGTCATAGCCGTCGTCGCGCAAGAAGTCCAAACCGGGAGTTGCTTTTCCCTTGCCAGTCTTGCCACCCAGTTGCATGGCGAGGTATTTGCCGCCGATGCGCTGAATGGTAGCCTGGTCAAAGAGTGCCGTCAAAATCACATTGGCACCTGATGCATTGGGTTCATCCAGCAATTCCAGGGTAATCTCCTTTGCGATGGGAGGATGTTTCCGGAATTCCGGTTTGATCGTGGCATCTGGTTCGGGCCATCTGTCGCTGCTGAAACCTGGGCGGAAACCGACCCAAGCCAAGCCGAGCAGCAAGATTGCCCCAATCCAGGCAGAGCGGGAAGTAGAGAATTTTTTTAACATACTACGTATCGATAGTTGAAGAATTGATTTCCTGACACGCTTTTAATGTCAGATCACTAAGATAATCATTCAATTTGAAAATCCAATGCAGCATTTGTGGCAATGTGAAAATTTTAGTGCACCAACCCGCTTGCCTTTGGACATTTCGGTACACAGCGATCGCCGTCAATGCAGGGAGCCGACAAAAGCACTTTGTCCCGATGTTGCAATTTCAGTGACCAATGTCGGCTCAAGCGCCCCATGCCATCGTCGCTGATGGCATGTACCCGACAAACGATGATGGGACTGAGCGCGATACCTTGATACGTGGCAAATTGTGGCACGTTGTGGCAAGTTGCGCCGCTATAAGTTGGAGCCCGCCCCGAGCCAAGGTCGGGACAGGGCCATCTGCAACCCCCCTCTGACGGAATTAGCGGATGATGGCCTGCAGCTGATCGCCCAAAATCCTTCAGTCAATCACATCTGGAACCGCCTTTTTCTGAAAGCCCGCTGATAGGCATATGGACACGTTCCTGACGGCAATCTGCAAACCTACACCAGCACTCGTTGCGGGCTATTTTTTTAATGCTTTCACCTCTGGCAAGCCCACCTCTGCACCCAGCGCCCGCTCTGGCGTCGCCTCCCGCTGCACCTCTTCTGGCCGCACCTTGTGGCGCTCAAAAATCCCCTTTTCCTTGGCTTGTCCATACAATTCCGGCTGCAAATACAGGCCCACGTCTGCTACGCGCTTGGCGGGTTCCACGGTGATGCTCTCGGGATTCTGCTGCACAAACGGATCGTTGCGATCGGCGTAGACCGTCCAGCAGATCTTTTGGCCCGGGCTGCCGCCCGCGATTTGGAAATGGCCGGCGGCATCGATTTCCTGTGCGACAAAAACAGCTGCCGCGCTCCCGACGGGTGTCAATTGGTAGGAGAAATCGATGTTGACGGCGTGGAAGTAGCTGGGCAATTGCACGGTGGCGATGCCAGAGGCGTCCAAGACCGCAGTGCCACGGTAGAGATTGAGCACCTCGGGTGACTCGATCGAATAGTGGCGCAAGTATTTGTTCTCTGGATCAAGCGGATGGTCGATCATGAAGGATTTCACGCCTGAAGCACCCGAATTCCCGTTGGCGTACACGCCATACCAATTGCCTTGCCCGAGGACGCCGTAGCCGTAATTGGGATTGGGTTGGAAGATGCCAAAGACTCCCACGCCGTCGTAATTGCCAGCGACGCCATTGTACAGCGCCTGCAAGATGGTAGTGTTGGAGGATGCGCCCCGCGCCAAAAAGGCCCCACCTCTGATGCCATCGCTCTGCCCCCACAAGACCGTCGCATTGGCGTAGGCGGGAGAGGTAATGCCTTGGGAACCCTGGAAGAAAAAAGCCGTTTGGTTGTTGTGGGTGAGGGAATATGTGCTACCTGCAACCGCCCTGCCCGTACCTGCTTGATCGGAAAGAAAAGCCGTTTGTGTCACAGCGGGGTTGAAGGATTGTAGCGACAATGCATGGTTCAAGCCATATTGCAGCACAGCAACACCGACACCCGTGGAGGCGGCATCCATGTCGACTTGGATCCCACGGTGTGAAGACGCGCCATTGATATCCAAGGAAATGCCATGCGCGCCTGGGCTTGCGACGTCTGTACGCAAGGCCATCAGAGGGGATGTTGAGGAACCGTTGTAGGCATAGATCGTGGGCGAGGAGCTCGGCGTTGGGCAAAGGGTCAAAAATTCTGCTGCAGAACCTGAGGTGCCTACGACTTGGCCCACCACGCCAGCGCCCGAGCCTGACGCATAGAAAAAGCCGCCGTCACCATTGCCCGTTGAGTAGCCATTCACCGCCCATTGCCCCGCACCATAGGCATAGGCGCTGAAAATATCGGAAGCAATCGGCCCGGTACCATTCACGCAAAGCAAGCCATTGTTCGTGAAGCGCGCCCGCTCCACATTGTTCGTGCGAAAAGCGAGCCCCTGCGCATCGGTCGTGCCGATGAAGTTGGTGGCGGGTGTCGTGCCGCTATTTCCCAGCAAGCCCCAGCCTGCTGCATCCTGCCACAATGGCCCGGTCACGCCCAGGGTGAGCACTTGCCCCGCCGTGCCGTTGGGCACGATTTCCAAGGTGCCATTGGCGTCTGCCGCCACCAGGCGCGAGTCGGCGCCCGCAAAGGGATCGATGCGCAAGTTGCCGGAGACATGAAGCTTTTCCAAGGGATTGGAGTTGCCAATGCCGACATTCTGGGCCTTCAGGAAAGCGGGGAATATAAAAGCAGCAAAGGCAGCAAGGCGAAAAATGGAAGCGTGGTGCATATCGAGGGTCATTGAGATGAAAACGATCAAATAGGTCGGCAACTTGCGCGAGCGCACGCAATTTGCAAGGACAGAGTTTCCATTTGGGGCATTTGGGTTTGTGTTTGGGAGGATGGATGGTGGATGGATGCTGCGCCGTCAGTGGTATCGTACTGATATAGATTGCGAAAACTGCAAAGCTATTCCAGTATAAGACAGAGCATGCAAACCTGCCAACTGCAACCTCAGCGTGCAAACCTTGCTTTACATCCTCAATGGCTCAAAAACAGATTGCCCATCGCTCAAATAGTCGCTGGGAGCTATGCCTAGAAGTTTCTTAAACAATTTCGAGAAGGTACGATGTTGCTCCAAACCTGCATTGTAGCAAACCCTCCTTGACAGACAGCGCGGTGCGCGCCTCCAATTGCTCGCGGGAAACTTGGAGAAATCGAGGTGAAGTTGGATGAATGTACTAACTTGCTGCTCCGTATCAGTGAAACAGGTATTCAACCTTTGATTTGTAGCCATCATTCGCGGCTTATTTCGGATCTTCCATTTTTTTTCGGATGCAGGGTTTTGTTTTGAGACATTCATTTTGGGTAATCCTCTTATGGGGTCTGCATCTACCCTTGTTCCTTGCAGCTCAGGATGTGCAAGGCAACTATTCCATTCAGCACTATTCGATCGAACAAGGATTGTCTTCGCGGTCGGTCAACTGGTTTGCGCGGGATCCCTTGGGTTTCATATGGATAGGGACCGAGTATGGCCTGAACCGCTTTGACGGATACGAATTCATTCAGTTTACCCCGGAAGAAAGCGGACTGAGAGGAGGAGTCATTACCCAAATCCAATGCCTGAAAGATTATTCGGTATGGTATTGCACAAAGGAGGGAGGCTTGGGTTTACTGGATGGCGCTACGCTGGAAGTCGTGGATTCCACTTCGCCGCGATTAAAACTTCCGTTTAACCCTCGACAAATCAATCGTTTGTTTGCCCTGAACGACAGTTCGATGGTGGCATCTGGAAATGGCGCGGGAAACTGGCTCTTGAGCGGCCAAGGCTGGAAACGATATGGAGAAGAAACCCTGGGGCAGGTCACACAAATCATCCTTGAACCGCAAACAGGCGACCATTACTTTATTTCTGGCTCGCTGCCTCATTACATGCCGGCGGGAACCACTGACCACTCCAAGCAGTTGGCTGCATCGCCCATCACCTATTTCATTGGTTCCTTTCTGGGGCCACATCCGCTGGCAAACACCTTTGATACAACCAACATCAAGGCGAGTCTAAGCCTTGTGACACGTAGTAAGCAAGGACTTCCACCCATAGACACACTCAAAAAGTGCTTCGCAAGCAGCTATTCGGCATTGGAAA
>JANMIM010000610.1:0-3229 GCA_031375795.1 Bacteroidota bacterium | reverse complement strand
CCCCAGCCCAGTTTGAAATCAAAATCACCGGCCTTGAACCTGAACTTGTCGCGGCCCAGATAGAAGCTGGCATACACCTGGTCGCGTGCAGTTGCCTTGATGCTGAGTTTGGTGTTGAAATCGTAGAAGTAGTAATCCGGGATCGGATTGTAGTTGGGCCTGTCTTTCCTGATAATGTTGAGCTGCCGGGTGAATACATCAAAATACGTGCGCCGACCAGCCACGAGCAGCGATACCTTGTTTTTCAACAGCGGTACCTCCACCGACAAGCGGCTGGAGATGATGCCGATGCCGCCCGTCACCGAGAGCTTCCTCATGTTGCCCTCGCGCTGCGTGATGTCGATGACCGAGGACAGCTTGCCGCCAAACTGGGCCGGGTAGCCGCCTTTGTACAAGGTCACGTCCTTGACGGCGTCGCCGTTGAACGTGCTGAATAGTCCGAAGAGGTGGCTGGGGTTGTAGACGGGGGCACCATCGAGCAAAAACAGGTTTTGATCTGGCCCGCCACCGCGCACATACAGGCCCGACATCCCCTCCCCGCCCGACTGCACGCCGGGCTTGAGTTGCAGCGTCTTGATGATGTCGACTTCACCAAACAATGCAGGTATTTTCTTGGCCTCCATGATCGTGAGTTTGTCGGAACTCATCTGCGTGCTGTTCAGCTTTTCCTTGAGCGTGCTGCCCTCGATCACCACATCGTCCACCGTGACACCCGTCTCGGTGAGCTCGATGTCCATTTTCGTGTTTTTGGTGAGCGTGACCACCTTGGTGACGCTGGTGTAGCCGGTAAAGGAAAAAACGATGGTGGCCGTGTCTGCAGAGATCGAGAGCGAATAGGTCCCGTTTTCACCTGTGAGGGCCCCAGTCTTGGAAGCAGGTGCATAGACGCTTGAGCCTGAGAGAGTTTCCCCTGTGCTGGCATCGCGCACCTTGCCGCTGAGCACGAAAGTCTGTTGTGCCAGAATGGGCTGCAAGATGAGCAGGAAGGAAGCGAAAATCAGTATTTGTCTCAACATAAAACGGCAGATCGATGCCCAAGCAATCAAAGAGGGCAAATTTACCGAATTGTTTCGCAAAGAATTGTAGACTTCCGACGAATTCATCTTTTATTTGTATCTTGGTATTGTGGAATGAAAAATTTGAGCATGAAGTCTATTAAACTGTTGGTTTTCTTGGCATTGACATTGTTCATGTCGCGTGTGGCTGCGGCCGATGCCGCCCAGGTCGCTGGCCTCGTTGCGCCTAGTGCCGTCGCAGGCGGGGGCGATGACAAGGAAAAGAAAGAAAAGAAGGAAAAGGGCGACAAAAAGGAAAAGGACGAGTCCACCAAGGATGCCAAGACCAACAGCGAATCGACCAAGCCCTCGCAGCATGCACGTGCGTCTGCCAAAGCCGCGATTCAGTCTGCCAAGTTTGCCCAGCAGCAGATCATGGCCCGCGCCAAGGTGCGCAACTTCTTCCACTCCATGTTCAACACCAAGTATGGCAAGCCAGTCAATTTCAGGAATACCCGCTCCCGCAACCGCTGGAGCAAGGGTCACAATGGCTTGCACATCAAACTCAAGCGATAGGCTTCATCCTCAATGCGTACTGATTTGTTGCGATCCAGCTGAAGCTCATATTCTGGATTGCAATGGCTTGAACCATCACCCGTTGAGGTATGAAGAGTCCCAAAACCAACAAAAGCAAACCCAATGCCTCCAAGTCGGCCAAGGCTCCCGTGTCCCGGCGCAAACGCTGGACCCAAAACCTGGTGCTGCTGATTTTTTCAAGCCTGCTCGCCTTTTTTGTCGGCGAGTTGGCGCTGAGATGGGCGATTTTTAATGGTGGCCCCGGTTTCAAGAATTTGCAGAATCCCGGGAACTACTATTACGAGTGGGACGAAGACTATTGGAAGCTGAATTTGGTGGTCGATACGACAAGCCGTCCACCGCGCAATCCCCATCCCACCATGGGATGGGTGCAAGGCATGGACCGCGAAACCTACTACCACCAAAATGCCAAGCACCTCGGCCGCCGCAGGCCGGTATTGTTGTATGGGGATTCCTTTAGCATGTGCATCGACTCCGTCGATTGCTTTGATGAGATCTTGAACGCCGACACGGTCTTCTCCCAAGACAACTACCTGCTCAATTATGGAATCGGTGGCTATGGCGTCTGTCAGGCTTCGCTACTTTGCCGCAAGACTGCACCGCATTATGAGAAGCCACTGGTGGTCTTTGGGATTCTCACCACCGATTTGGACCGCACCATCTTGCCCGTGCGCACCGGGCAAAAGCCCTATTACGATGTC
This sequence comes from Bacteroidota bacterium, assembly GCA_031375795.1. Classification (GTDB taxonomy): domain Bacteria; phylum Bacteroidota; class Bacteroidia; order J057; family JADKCL01; genus JADKCL01. The sequence continues at coordinate 936 of JANMIM010000610.1, read as the reverse complement.
GAGGACAGCACACTCACTCTCAAGGGGTATCCCATCGACACCAGCGCGATGCATTATTACGCCGAGCACCCCCGCGCGACGACCTCGTTTTTGTTCAGGTGGTTTCTCAAGAGCAAGCTGAATTTCCTGCCCTACCGATTCAGCATCTGGTTTGATGGCAAGGAAAAATCAAAGGACAAGATCCGATTGGTCAATCGGCTGCTGATCGAGCACTTGGTCGCCGAACTGAGGATGCAGGGCATCGATTTTGTGTTTTTGATCTTCCATTTTGAGGACGACATGATGGCGGCGACGAGCGAGGACAATTGGAGGGATCAATTCCTGAAGCAGACCTTGGCCGACAATCAGATCCCCTATATCTGGTCCAAGGGCATCATCCGCGAACACCGCAAGGCGCATCCGGAAAATACCCACGAGCGCTATGTGATCCCTGGGAACGGGCACCCGACCTCGCTCTACAACCAACTGATCAGCGATGAGATCAAGCGCATCGCCTTGGCCCAGCCACGCCCGGCAGATTTCCAGCCCGACACACTCAACGATGAGTTGTATGCCACCCGGATCTGGCAGCGCATGAAGGCCATTCGCAGCGACAGCGCCTCGATGCAGGAAATCCTCGCCAAAGCCGCCGCCAACGCCATTCCGATCGACAGCCAGACCTACCTCGACGCCAATTACCTCATGAACCTAGAGCTCAAAAACAAGCGCCCATTCAAGCCCGATGGCATTTTTGAAGGTAAATGGCGGGAGAAATGAGGATTTGATCATCCATCATCAAATTCCTTGTGCACGGCTGTCGCAAGATATTTGCGCCCAAACATTACTGTGCTAGGTTCCTGCACGACAGACGTCCAATACGAATGCTTGATCGCTTGCGCCGCGGCGTACTGTGATGGCTGGGGTGCAGCGGACGATGGGCGTTGCCCATCGCTGACC
>JANMIM010000607.1:0-8018 GCA_031375795.1 Bacteroidota bacterium | reverse complement strand
CAGATTGGCCTCGACGACCTGGGTCTGCAGGACTTCCAGCATGCTCTGGTCATCGTTTTCCTCCATCTGCTTCTCCCAGTGCGTGAGTTTCTTGTAGATGTCGATCCAGTCCTGGTAGCTGTTGCGCTCATAGAACTGCATGCCGATCTTGCGAAAGTCCTGTTGGTAGCCCGTATTGACCTTTTGGTTCACGAGCTGCTTGTTTTGCAGGATCTTCTTGCAAGCGAGCAGGATCTGGCTGGGATTCACGGGCTTGATGAGGTAGTCGCTGATCTTGGAGCCGATGGCGTCCTCCATGATGTGCTCCTCCTCGCTCTTGGTGATCATCACGACCGGCAGGTGAGGCTGCAAGACCTTGATTTCGGCGAGGACCTCGAGGCCTGTCATGCCTGGCATGTTCTCGTCGAGGAAGACGATGTCAAAGGCCTCGGTGCGCACATGCTCGAGCGCATCAAAGCCGTTGCTCACCGATGTGACAAGGAAACCCTTGAGTTCCAGAAACTTGATGTGGGGTTTGAGCAGTTCGATTTCGTCGTCTACCCAGAGGATTTTGGCGTTTTCCATATGCATTCTACGTGGTTGCGGACTTGCAGCAGGGCGAAAGTACGCAATTGATTGAAAAAATGACTCAGCGTAAATGCAGGGACGATAGGCCAATGATTGATTGAGCGAATGACGGTACTTACGTAGATTCCTGGAGATGGTTATGGAAATCGCGGACTGGTTTTATAGGTCGCTCTCTTCCAGTTGGAAGAGTTGCTCGACGGTCGTGCCAAAGGCCTGGGCCATCTTGAGCGCGAAGATGGTGGAGGGAATGAATTTCCCCGTCTCCACCGCATTGACGGCCTGCCGGGAGACCTTCACTTGCTCGGCGAGGTCTGCCTGTGTCCAGTTTTTCTTGGCCCGCTCGACCTTGATCGTGTTTCTCATCTCAGGCGTATTTTTTGCGAGCCCACAGGAATCCGCCGAGATAGGCAAGGAAAAAGAAGGCCACGAGTTGCTGCAGGTTCCAATTGTCATTGTTGAGCTCCACGACCATGTCCAGGATGCCGAGCACCATGGTGACGAGCACCGACAGGCAAAACCCGATCGCGGTGGCTTCCAGTTGGATGCGGCGCTGCAATTCGTCCATGCTGGCGAGGCTGCGGATGTAATTGACGAGGAACCAGGTAAATCCCGAGGCGAGCAACAGCACAAACAACAGTCCAAAGGCCATCGGAGGTTCGATCCGCTTCACGATGAATACAAAGACGATGTAGCTCGCCGCCCAGGCGATGGCGCTGATCAAGGTCCAATTCCGATTTTTTTTCACTGCGTTTTCCATGATGACTGTATCTAAGATTCCATGCAAAGATATGCATACATTTCATAAAGTCAAGTAAACATTACAAATTGATAACTGAACATGTCATGGGAGGGTGGCATTTCTCATTGCTGGAGATGGCTGCAAGGCCTTTGGGGAGGCATCTGTTCGTCGGCCCTCCCCAGACCACTGCTGAGGGCCGACGAACAACCTAATTCCTTCGCCTTCCTGAATTCGTTACAAACCACAAGCAGCATCAGCATTCAAGAATTCCCCAAAATCCGTAACTTGGACCCATGCGACACCTCAGAATCGTACTCTTGACCCTGATGGCGCTGGGATTCAATGCCCTGCATGCACAAAGCGCCGCCGATGCCTTGCGGGCCGCCGAGGCGCGGTTTCAGGCATTGGATTCCTATTCCGCCACGATGGGCTATGAGATGGGCGGTCACCGCGACGTCGGCAAGGTCTACTACCAAGACAAAAAATACCGGCTTGACTTCCCTGAGGATCAAACGATTTGCGACGGCGTGCAGACCCTGAACTACAGCAAGGAGTTTGCGGCGGTGAATTTCAGCGAACCCATGACAGGCCCCGATCTGTCAGCGGGCGGGGTCTATGGGCTGCACCGATTCCCCTTCCAATTTGACTGGGTCGACACCTCGGGCTACATGATGCGCATGCGGCTCAAGGCCCCCAACGACAACCTCTCGCCGCCCATGGTATGGATCGGCATCGGCAAAAAATCGGGATTGGTCGAGGAGTTTAGTTTCAAGGTGAATGAGGAACTCACCATCGAGATGGTCGTGATCGAGTTTCAGCGCAATCCCGTGCTTGATCCTAAATTGTTCATCATCGACATGGACTTTGTGCGGCGGGTGGAGAATGGCGAGGTCGCTCCGATCGAACACGAACATTAGCGGTCGGTGGGCTAGGATTCCACCTCAGCCACCGCGCCGCATCGGTACAAAACGATGCGACAGTGGGCCTCGCAAAAATTCGCTACCTTCGTCCCTCAACCCACCCAAAAGCGCATGATGCCTATCGCTCTCGCCCTGCACGGTGGCGCCGGAACCATCCTCCGCAGCGCCATGACCCCTGAAAAGGAGGCCGCCTACACGGCAGCACTCCGCAACGCCCTCGACATCGGCTATGGCATCCTGCGACAGGGCGGCTCGTCGCTTGAGGCCGTGGAACGTGCAGTGGTCTCCCTCGAGGACTGTCCGCTCTTCAATGCCGGGCGCGGCTCGGTCTTCACGGCCGATGGTCGCCACGAGATGGACGCCTCGATCATGGACGGCCTGAGCCGCGAGGCCGGAGCCGTGAGCATGGTGCGCGGCGTGCGCAACCCGATCAGCCTCGCGCGCCTGGTCATGACGCACTCGGGCCACGTGATGCTCGCCGGCGAGGGCGCGATGGCCTACGCCCAGGCCATGGGCGTGCCGATGGAAGACGAGGTCTATTTCTACGACCAATTCCGATACGACCAGTGGCAGAGCGTCGTCGGCAGCGAGAGTTTCCAGCTCGACCACGCCGTCCAGAAAGACGAGAAATTTGGCACGGTCGGGGCCGTGGCCCTCGACATGCAAGGCAACATCGCCGCCGCCACGAGCACCGGCGGCATGACCAACAAGAAGTTTGGCCGCATCGGCGACAGCCCGATCATCGGGGCGGGGACTTATGCCCACAACAAAACCTGCGCGGTGAGCTGCACCGGCAGCGGCGAATATTTCATCCGTGGCGTCGTGGCCTACGATGTGAGTTGCCTGATGGAATACAAGGGCTTGTCGTTGCAGGCCGCCTGCGACGACGTGGTGATGCGCCGCTTGATGGAAATCGGCGGCGACGGCGGCCTCGTGGCCCTCGATGCAGCCGGGAATATTGCGATGGTGTTTAATACGGAGGGAATGTACCGGGCCTGTCGGGACTCGGCTGGGCGGGATGAGGTTGGGATTTATGGCGCGTAGCGCCATTCCTCTTCACTCACACTGGCACTCACACTGGCACTCACACTGGCACTCACACTGGGACTCACACTGGGACTCACAAAGGCACTCACTTCCATCGTCATACTTCGCAGATCCCTTGGGAAGCACCTCAAGGATCAGGTTGGGGTTTCGCACAAGGTTGGGAGTGCTAGGGTCACCGTCGGGTGGCCCACAAAGCACGGAGGCCGCGTTACAAGACGATGTTGAGCATCTCGACATACACCATGAGGCTGCTATCGAACACTTCGCAACCTTTGGGTCTGAAAGCATCGACCATTGCCATACATGCAATCAACGGTGATGCGGCTATGTGTCGGCGTCCCACCCGACATCGTGTAGATATCGCCGTTGTAGAATTCATTTTTGTACTCGACCGCCTCCTCCAACTCGAGGTATTCAGCCAAGGAGTAGCGCTTGGTGATCGGAGGATTTCCCATGGAATGAAATTTAGGGAAATTTGGAGTGGGGGCAATGCCAATTCTGCCCCTGAATTCCATCAATCCCACAACCTCACCTCCGCCACAAGTGGCAAGTGGTCAGACAATTCCTCGCCTGCATCATCGGGCATATAAGCTTTGGGCAGGATTCGTCGCTCGACACGGAGCGATTCGCAATGGCGCAGGAGCACGTAGTCGAGGAGCATTTTGCCGTTTGTACTGTCTTCGTAGCTGTGTTGCAGCTCGCAGCTCGGCTGCCCATCTTCGGCGTCGAGGCATTGCAGCATGTCGTGGTAATCTGCGGCGTCGCGAATGTCGGTATTAAAATCGCCACACAAGAACAAGGGCGCATCTGCAACGCGTCGGGGGGCAATGAGTTGCTGCTCGATTTGTTGCATCTGTCGCAGGCGAATGTCGGCGTGCCCCTCGGCTTGCAAGTGGGTGGTAATGAGCTGGAAAGGCCGCCCTTGCCACGCGCCTTGCACCATGAGCGCACCCTTGCGGGCGAGGCAGTCGGCACCCGCACAATCGTCAAATTGGATGCTGCCCAAAGAATCGAGCGGCACCTTGGAGAGCAGCCACACACCGCTATTGGCCATGAGGGATCCGGGCGAATTGTTGAAAGGCCCAATGGCATAGGGGTAACGCAGTCGAAGCAGATTGCGGATTTGCTTGCGGGCGCGCCCCAAAAAGGCCTCCTGCATCACCACAATGCCAGGATCCTCGGTGGCAATGGCGTGGGCAATCGCCCTGGCACGCGCAGGTGTGCCCGCAAACGGATTGATCGTAGGCAGAAAATGGAGATTCCAAGTGAGGATTTTCAGTGTCTCGCCTACAGGGGCTGATGCTGGAATCGGTGCGGGGAGGGCTTGCTCGCGGTCTTGCACGGTGAACAAGAAAGGCAAAAGCAAGAAAACGAATAGCTTTAGTGATCGCTTCATTCGTATGCAAAGCACAGGATTACAGATGAATCCGAAATCAGGTGGGCGTGACGCTTGCGTGAACCTTTGCTGCTGCGAGATGAAGATTGTTTGTCGAAATCGTGCTTTTCGGCAGCAAATTGGTAACAAAACAAGTTGCAAGGCAGGGACAAAGCATGTAAGCCGCAAGCTGATAGGCAAACAGCTGAAGCCTAGCATTGTGCGGTGCAAATTGCAAAAGCCCTCCCGCTGCTGCAAAACTTGATTGCGGGTGGGGATGCAATTGGTGGTCTTATTGCGCTTTTTGTCAATGAACTAAATAATGCTTATAGGGAAGTTTGCCAGCAACAGAAAAATTGACCCCTTTTTCTGTATCCGATGAATTTTGTAGCCACATTCCTGTGTGAGTTGCTAAAGGTCGTTTCAGGATGACGGCATGTGCCGTGAAAAAAGCGTGGGAGACGCTAAAAGTCACAACTTCGTTGTCATCCTGGAAGGACCTTTAGGCAACACGGTTTACTGGCAAACTTCCAGATAAGCATGAAATAAATTGAGTGTGTAGCAAATTGGGGGAGCCAATGAAAGGTGAACTGAGTCCGCGGCATCCAGAATTGTTACACGCGCAATTCAAGAAAATTCTGCTCATTCCTTCACAAACAAATAAGGCCCATTCTCCGCGCCCCAAACCTGCTTGCCAGCCGCATCAAATCCTTGGTCCCATGAGTGGATGCCCTTTTTGGTGATCGTGACCTTGCTTGTCGCGTAGCTTGCACCGCGCAGGTTGCTTTCGCAATCGTTGCCATTGGTCGCGCCGACGTATGCCTTGCCTTCCTTTTTCAGGATCACCGCGCAGCCCTTACGGGCCTCCAATTGCTCGGGTTTGAGCGCGTCCAATTGCGTAGGATTTTTCCAGGCACCGACCACAGCCTTGTCGTCGGGCAGGGTATAGACCGCACTCTCAAACGAGCCATCGGCCTGGTGCACAACGTGATAGACCCGCTGCCGATACGGTTTGTCGAGCATCTTGGTCACCGCCTGCTCGACATACAGCCAATAGCCGTCTGTGCGGGTCGGCCAAATGCGGGCCATGTGCAGCGAGATGTCGTAATAATTGGTGTCCACGGCTGCCTGAGCGGCGCTCGTGAAGCCGCCTTGCATGTATTTGACAAGGGTTTCGAGGCCCTTGTCGCGCTTTTGGGCCTGCACGGCTACGCAAAGCGTGAGGAGAAATGCGAGTGTGATGGAGATCTTTTTCATGGGGTCAAAGTTGGCAGGATTCGAGCGTTTGCACAAATGTGTGGAGGCTCATATTGTGCGGGGCATATTGCAAAAGCTGCTTGCGCTTCAGGAAATGCTTGGACATGCGCTCGTAGTAGCGATACTCCTTGGCGTGAATGGAAAATCCCTCCCGCTGCGGCAAAAGTTGATTGAGGGTATCAATGCAATTGGTGGTCTTGCTACGCTTTTTGTCGGTGAAGTATATCGGCAATAACCAACACTCGATTTGATGGACCGCGATGGCGAAGATGATGCGATTTTGTACGAGGGCGTAAAATTCTGGACCGATCCATTCTATGATTCTGGAGATGGTGCGCTCGATGAGCATTGCAATGGAAACCTCTGCGCCTTCGTGACGATGCGATACACCAAATTCTTCGCTAACATCGGTATCAATTTGGATGACCACATATTTCGAGGTTTGGAAAACCTTCTGGAACGCGAGGGACTTGCAATACTCTCTCAAATTTGCCCAACCTCCAGTAGCACGTCCCTTATCTGTGACATCCCGCAACGGATGATTGATTGTGGTTACGAGATCAAGATCATCAAAAAAGCCCGACAAAATGGCATCAATCACGACCTGATCACTCTCACCTTCGGTCACAAGCGCGAAATGATTCATAGCGAGAAATTCTTGGGTAAGCCTCCCAAATGTCCCATCATAAACAATTCGCTCAATTTTGCTGGAATTTGGCCGGGCAGTGGTTCAGGCTTTGAGACACGCTTGGCAACGGTATGTCCGAGCTTATTGCGATACACCAAAAACAATCGCTGCTCATCATCATTCAAATCAATCCCATCCAAAATCGCAGGGCTATGCGTGGTGATCATCACCTGCTTGTCGTGTGTCTTTGCGAGCTCAGCCACGGTGGTCATGAGCTTGGTGCAGATCTTGGGATTGAGTGAGGTCTCAATATTGTCGATGGCAAAAAACTTGGGCGTGTCTTTGCTGATGAAGAGCGAGAGGTAGAAAAGCACAAATAGGAAGCCTTCGTTGGCACTGCGCTGATCGACAAATTCTATGTTGGCATCGAGATATTTGTCTTTGATTTTCAGGAAACTCTCGCCAGGCCAAAGTCTTTCTGGCAAGGAGAAGCTATCGAACCAACTAAAGAGTTTGAGGTGTTGGTTAAGTTCATTAATGGCTGGCTGGTCTGGTTGTGCGGAAAGCTTCTGGAGAAGCCTGAACAACCCTTGTCCAGAAATGCCCAATGGCAAAATTTGTTCAGCATCAACGAATAGGCGAAGTGCTCGATACTCAGGAGCATAGATCAGAAAGTCACTGTAGGGTTCAAGCATTAATTTTCCAAAGTCCCATTCAAAGTTTCGAAACCATACCAATTCGGGATTGGCTTCATCAAACTTCGTCTGACTTTTTCGACTATGAATTGTGGCCTCAATGGATTCAATGATCGATTTTCGCAACTCCTTTGTTATACCCTTTTGCCTTTTTAAGAATGGAGCCGAATAGGCCTTCAACATTTCTTTTTCAAGTCTTGGGTCCTCCACTCTAAAAAAAGTCCAGTTCCATTTGGTGTAGGCTAAATTCTCATTATCAAGTCGGATCAATACTTTCGTGGAGCTGTCGATTTCAGCAATCAAATCAATTGATTTAGGTCCCTCCCCTTTTGCAAATGCAGAGGTCATTAGCAAAGGATTGGGAACGCGGATTCCTCGTGGTGCTAAAAATTCATTATCCAAGCGATCTGCAGCAGCCGCACTCGCCAGCGCCACCGCCTCCAACACATTGCTCTTCCCGCTTCCATTCTCCCCAATAAACACATTCACCCGCCCGAGCTCCAGCTCCAGCGAGTGGATCGACTTGAAATTTTCTACCTTGAACTTTGTCAGCATCAGAAAAGACTTTTGAACCTGGACACAATCAAAGTTAGCAAAGAATCAGCCAAGTCCGCACAATCGCCCTGCCATTATCCATTATCCATTTTCAATTAGATAAACTCCGCATCCATCGGCAAGATCTCAATGCGGCGCTCGTCGATCGTGAACATGTCTGAGTTGGACAAAATATGCACCACCAGGTTGCTCATGCTCATCGGGGTGCCGACCTCGAGGATCTCCTCGTTGTTGT
>JANMIM010000585.1:0-2442 GCA_031375795.1 Bacteroidota bacterium | reverse complement strand
TTTCCAATTGCCCGGCGACGGCATACTTGTCGTTGTAATCAAATCCATGGCGCTCGTGCCCGACCCAAAGCCCGAGGCAGACCGTGAGGCCGTGGGCTTGGGCATCATCCAGGATCTTGCCTGCATTGTCGTCGCTCCAGGTGCGGATCGTGTTGCCGCCGCACTCGACGACCTTGTCGAGCTGCGTTTGGCCGCCGGCACCCTTGACGTAATAGGGCTTGCCCGCGCGGTACAGGCTCCATGTACCGCTGGATTCCTTGAGTTGGACCGCGATGGGGCCCGATTGCGCAGGCAAAGGATTGTTGCTTGGGCCTCCCAAAAGAAGCCCAAACAACAATCCGCCTATTTTCAACGCATGTTTCATTGAGCGATCACGAGCTTGCCACTTTGCTGGCTGCCATCGACTTGCAGCGTCCACAGGTAGACGCCGGGTGCAAGCGCGCTGGCATCGACTGGCAATTGATGGCTGCCGATGCCAAGGCGTCCCGCTTGGGGCTGCAACAGGGTGCGGCCTTGCAGGTCACGCACGGTGACTTGCACAGTTGCAGACTTGCGCAAGCTGAAATCCAGGTTCACGCGGCCATTGCTGGGATTGGGAGAGATGCGGGCATCCAGCAAGGTGGCGGTTTGCGCATCGTCGGTACCGACGACTTCAAAGCCATTCAGGCGGAAATTGTCGAACCAAAAAATGTCAAAATCGAGGCTGCCTGGATCAAACAATACAACGGCGTGGTCGATGCCGATGTAGCTGGTGATCGGGCTGAAGTCAAACGTAAGCTCTTCCCAAGTATTGCGCTGGGTGATGCGGGCGCTCACGGCGAGGACCTCTGTGGTGCCATCTTGCAGGGAAACCACGACATTGGCGGTATCGCCATAGACCATCATTTTCACTTGGTTGTTGGTGGTGAGGTCGAGCGTGCCTGCGAGGCGCGCCACGATCACGTCTGTGCCACTGATGTCTGGGTTGCGGGCATACTTGCCGGCATAGGGGCTGGTGTTGGCACCGCTGGTGACGGGGTTTGGCTCCTCGGTGAGCCAGCCTTGGCGGTATTCATAAAACAGGTTGCGGTGGCAGTCAAAATCCTCGAACTCCGTGAGCGGATCGAGTGCCACACCTGTGCAAGGATCGTTGAATTCCGGCCCCATGAGGTTGTCGAAATAATAGGTGGCATTGGTATTGGTGCCAGGATTGAAGAGCAGGATCAATGAGGTCACGGACGTGTGGGGCACCGAGCCATCGGGGCGGTTGTCAAATGCGAAGGTCAACGTTTCCCACTGATTGGCGACGGTGGTTGTCGCCAAGTAGACGCTGTGGCGTCCTGTGGGATAATTGGTGGGACCTGCAGCAGCGGAGTCCTCGAGGGTGATCTGCACGGGAATGCCGGCAGCCGGGCTGTACACCATCACGCTCATGGTCTTGGTACCGCTCACGTATGCCGACACATCGTTCATCAATCCGCCGGGCACGATCACGAGCACATCATATTGCTCTGCTGCATTGCGGATGTACTTGCCGCAAACCTCGCTGGTATTTGCGCCGGTGTTGTTGGGGTTGGTGCTGAATTGGTCCAACGTGCCGTGTACAAAATCATAATATACCCGTCGCTGGTTCTCAAAATTGTCATAAGTGACTTGTGCCGATGCCCATGTGAATGCGAGCAGGCAGGATGCGAAAAGAAGTAATTGTTTTCTCATAATACTATCGGTTTCAAATCGATCATTTACCAAAAGGATTCTTGGGGTTTCCCCGGAATTCAACCAAACTGATTTCATCTATGTTCAAGGCAGCCTCACCCTCGACCGCAAACTTCAGCGCCTTGACCTCGGTGAGCACAACCTTGTTTTCCAGGAATTCAAACTGCCTCAGTGGGATCAATACCTGGGTCCAATCGGGCCCGAATCCTGTACCTGCGCAGTGCATTTGCGACAGCGTCACCCATGCGGTGTGGTGGCTGTAGTCCTCAAACCCGATCTGGATCTTGGGCAGGTTTTGACCATCGGCGGGCTTCACAAACAGTTGCAAGGCTGCCGTGGCTTTGAGCAGGCTGATGTCGTTGTACGACCAATTGCTCCAACTGAAGCCCATTTCGTTCCAGTTGCAACCGTTTTTTTGTGGGGCGACCTCGATGCGCAGCGAGGAAAATCCTGCCTTGAATTGCGTCGAGTCGAGGGTGAAATTGCGGCAATATTGTGGGTTGATGCCCCAGGCGTGTGGCAATGCATCTGTAAACAGGCTGCGAGGACAGGCGTCGTATACGACCGTAAGCGAGCCTTCCTCATGGCCCAGCTCGCTCTTGAAGGGAACGATTTTCATTTCATCGATGTACACGTTGGCGGCACCCTCAAATTGCATCAGCAATTGTTTGATGTTGCTCATTTCAATGCCGGTTTTTCGGTAGTCGAATGAATTGAGCGGGATCCTCACCTTGGTCCAGTTTTGAC
>JANMIM010000571.1:0-2258 GCA_031375795.1 Bacteroidota bacterium | reverse complement strand
GGTGGTCGGCGACCTCGTCGGCAAGGAGATAGCGCCCTTGATCATGGTGTCCTTTGTGGAGAATGCCTTCAAGCACGGCATCAGCATGGAGTCGCCCTCGCCGATCCATATCGTGTTGGCTGTGAGCAGCGACCACATCCGCTTCACCGTGCGCAACCACAAATTTGGCAGCTTTGCCGACGCACCACCCGAGTCGGGCATCGGCCTGGAGAATACGCGGCGCAGGTTGGAGATCGCGTATCCCGGGCGGCATGGCTTGGAGATTGTGGAGAATGCGGGGGAGTATGAGGTGAACCTAAAAATCATGTTGCAATGATCACCGCCATCGCCATCGACGACGAGCCGCTTGCGCTTGAGCTCATCAAGGCTTATGCTGCCAAGGTGCCGCAGTTGGATTTGCGCAAGACCTTCACGCGCACGAGCGAGGCGCGGCAGTATTTGCAGGAATTTCCGGTCGATCTCATCTTCCTCGACATCCGCATGCCCGACATCTCGGGCATCGAGTTTTACAAGGCCCATGGCGGCGACACGCGGGTGATCTTCACCACCGCCTACAGCCAATATGCCGTCACCGGATTTGACCTCAAGGCGGCCGATTATTTGCTCAAGCCCTTCACATTCGACCGCTTCCAGCAAGCCGTCGAGCAGGCCCGCACGCAACTGCGCACGACCCTGGCGCAAGCCGCACCTGAGCAGCGCAATCTTCAAGTCCGCGCAGAATACAGCCTCGTGAACATTGCCCTCGCCGACATCCTCTACCTCGAAACCATGGACGACTATATCAAAGTCCACATCGAGGGCCGCAAACCCGTCCTCACGCTCATGCGCATGAAACAAATGGAGGAAAAATTGCCTGCCCGTGAATTCGTGCGCATTCACCGCAGCTATATTGTGCCCGTGGCCCGCATCGAGGCCGTGCGCAATAAGATCGTCCATATCGCCAACATCGAGATCCCGATCGGGGCGACCTATGAGACGGGATTTTGGGAGAGCTACGCTCAGTAGCCCTCCCAAGACCATCGATTATTCGATCACCAACTTCATGACCCTGGCGCGCCCGTTTTGCGTCAACCTCAGGAGATAGATCCCCGCAGGCAGGCCGCTGCAATCGGCTTCGCGCACTTGCTTGCCGGCCCCCATGGCGAAGGAAAACGTCTTCAAGCTGCGTCCCTGGAGGTCACACAAGTCGGCCGTCATCTGCCCAGCCCGCAAGACATCGGCCTCGATGAACAAGTGGCCGTTGCTGGGATTGGGATAGACCCGCGCATAATCCAATTGCTCGATGCCCGACATCGCTGCAACCGTCGTGACCACCGTGTTCAATGTGGCATTGGTGACGATCGCCGGATTGAAGTCAAAATAGATGGAGGCCTGGTTTTGGATCATTTGGCCTGGTTGGAGGTTCGTCTTGGCACGGATGCGGAAACGAATGAACCCGTGGCTCGCTGGTTCATTGACATTGCTGTCTGGCAGTTGGATGGGGTTGAAGTGCCAGGCCAGATTGCCGGCACCATCAAGGTACAGGTGGTGGCTGTGGCTGCTGCTCACCATCTCCAGGCTGCTCACATCGAGGTTGGCATCGAGGGTGTCGCGCACGATCACCTGAAAAGCAGTGTCGGTACCGGTATTTTGGAAGCGAATCGTGTAGTCCAGCCACAATCCGGCCGCGACAACCGCGAGGTCGACGTCGCCCGATGGCACGACCGTCTTGTCATTGGGGTCATAGGCCCCGACCACGATTTGCGTCAGGGAGGCAGAATTGTCGCCCGGAGCCGCATCGCCACTCATCGGGGAGATCCAAGCCTGCATGAGGAGGGTGTCGCCAAGGGAAATGACAGGGATCAAGGGGACGATGCAGCTCACGATGATGTCGCCCTGGCCCTGTGGCGCGAGGTTGGACACATTCCAAAACAGGGTGTCGAGCAGCACGCTGCTGGCGACGGGTGTGCTTTGCAAGACGGAGAGCTGGGCAGCGGGCAGGAACTTGACGGTGCCGTTCAGGGTCGTGGTGCCGGCATTGTAATAATGCAGGTGGTAATAGACGGTGTCACCGGGCCGTGAAGGGTGATAATCGGTGAGGCTGATGCGCAAATCGTTGACATTGGGCGTCGGGTAGAGGCCGAAATGGTTGAGTGAATCGACATTGCCCAGTGTTGCAAAGCTCGCCGATTGGCTGGTCGGGGCTGTGACGGTGTGGTACAACGGCGGATTGGGGATCGAGAGGGTATAATTGCCGACGTCGGTGCCCCCCATGTAGT
>JANMIM010000505.1:0-5508 GCA_031375795.1 Bacteroidota bacterium | reverse complement strand
CATGCCTTGCGACCACAGGTGCATGCGCGCCAGTGGATCGAGCTGGTAACCGACCGTTCCCTTTGGAAACTGTGCCCGTGCCAAGGCGATGTGGCCTTTCAAGACCATGGTGTAGGCCAGTACGGCCGCGGCAGGCACTTCGCCCATGGCAAACGTGCGCGTGATGTCGGTCGTCCCATCGGTGTATTGCCCGCCGGAGTCTAGGAGAAAAATTCCGCGTGGTTTAAGTGGGGCCGAGTTGGTCGCGCTGGGCCTGTAATGCACGATGGCTCCATTGCCGGCATAGCCTGCAATCGCCGGGAAACTTTCTCCAAAATAGCCTTCCTGCTTCGCCCGAAAGCCCGCAAGCCGCTCACCGACCTCATATTCACTCACCAGGCGCCCAGTGTTCATCGCATCCTCCAGCCAACGGCAAAGTTTCAACAAAGCCACGCCGTCCTTTTCCATCGCATTGCGAATGTGGGCGACCTCTGTGGCGCTTTTGATGGCCTTGAGTTGATGCGCAGGCGATTTGCCTTGGAGCACAGTGCAGGTGTTGGGGATGTGGCTCGACAGGGCGATCGACACTTGCGCCTTGTCGAGCAACAGATTCCCTTGCAAGCGCGCGAGCATTTGCCCGATGCCGTCATAGTCTGCGACTGTGATCCCATCGGTTGCCAAGGCCGCTGTGAGCATGGCAGGCAGTTTTCCTGCCGGTACAAACAGCGTGGCCCGATCCAATTCGACAAGGCTGTAGGCGTAGAAGACGGGGTTGAAATCCACATCTCGGCCACGCAGGTTGTAGGTCCAGGCGATGTCGTCGAGTGCTACTTGCAAGTGATACTGGGCACCGGACTGGTTCATCTGTGCACGAATCTGCTCCAATTTCTCGGTGCGGGACGTGCCTGCGAGCGTGTCGGGATGGGCAAATGCGGACTCCTGTGGCAATGTGGGCCTTTGCGCCCAGGCTGCTCCGATGGGATCGTAAGCGGTTTCCAGAGACAACTCCCCTGATTGCAAAGCGGTGCGCAATGACTCCTCGGCCTCAATGCTTAGCAGCGCACCGTCGATTCCCACCTTGTCGCCTGCCTTGAGGGTCGATTTGAGCCAGTCCAAATGCTCGGGTGCCCCAGGCACGATCTGCCGATGAAAAACCACAGGCCCCCCCGCCAATTCTTGCTCGGCTTGCAAAAAATAGCGTGAGTCTGTCCAGAGCCCAGCTGTTTCAAGGGTGACGACGACCGTTCCTGCCGAACCTGAGAAGCCTGAAATCCATTCCCGTGCTTTCCATCGATCTGCTACGTACTCGCTTTGATGCGGATCTTGGCTGGGGACGATGAGTGCAGCCAAGCCGCCGGCTTTCATCGCCTCACGCACGGCCTGCAATTTTTCTTCGGTGTTCATTGCCATCCTGTTTCGAGAAAATCTGAAAAATGAATGCTCAAACTACTGAAAAAAGTTCTAGGCAAAATACCTACCATCAATAACTCAGGAAAAAGCGCGACTGAGGCTTCGAACCCAAAAATTAATCGCTGAATTCTAATAGATTTGAGCTTTGTATGAGCGTGCAGCAGAATTCAAACACCTTGAATCAAAGTTCGACGACCACCTTTCTCAAAGGAAGGTTGAATACTTTTCGTTTGTACACCTTGGCATGTGGCATTTTGGTGGTGGGACTCAAGGTGGTGGTGACCAAACCCGAGGCCTTTGACCCGATGTGGCTGCGTGGCGTCGTGGGCGGGTACTTTTTGGTGATTTTGGCCATGAGCTACTTTGTCAAGCAAGTAGCAGAGGATATCGCAGGCTATTTTGCATTTGGCGTCATGGCGATCGGGACTTGGTTGGGAGTGCTGCTGTGGGGAAATAATTTCCATGCAGACTACATGTCGGGTTACAACATCATGTCGGTTTCATCGGTGTTGCTCTTTGACAACCGGCGGTACATGGCCATGTTCACCACCGTTTCGGCAGCAACCCTGATCCTTGCAGGCATATTTTGCGAGATTCCTCCCGACCCGATGTGGGCGTTTGTAGGGCTCAATCTGATCGTGTTTGTGATTGGAAACCTGGCGATTGCAGCACGTGTGAACACGCGCTCCAAGATGGAGCTCGATCTTCGCAACTCGCTCACGATTCAGGAAGCGGCCATCGAGAGCAACCGTGATGCTTTGCTCATGGTGGATGTGAATGGCAAATATCTCAAGAGCAATATTTCGTTTTGCGAATTGTGGGGCATCCCGCAAACCAACATTTCCCAACAGCGCATGCAGGAAACGGAGCAGATGGCCCTGACCATGGTGATGGATCCTGAAAAATTGAAAAGCGTCTGGGCCACGGGTGAGCAGGGACAGGGCGCCGACGAGCCGCACCGCGTGGCGTTCAAGGATGGGCGGGTCATCGAAATGCATTGGCGCCCGATGGCCAACGGGACACAAACGATCGGGAGGCTCTGGTTTTTCAGGGATGTGACCGCCCAATGGAGGCATGAGCAAACCTTGTTGAATACCGAGAAGCAATTGCGCCACCAAAACGAGATGCTCATGGAGTTTGCATCGAGTTTTGCAGTAAATGCAGGCAATCTGGAGGAAGCCTTTCGAGAGATTACCAGTGTGTCGAGCGAGTTGCTCGATGTCGATACCGTAGGGGTATGGTACTTTGAAACCCAAACCGATTCGATGCGACTCGAGCTCCAATATGACCGCCTGAGCGATGCCTATGGCAAGGGCGTGGAGGTCGCATTGGCAGATCATCCCGAGTATTTTGCCGCATTGTTCAAAAACAAAGTCTTTGTGGTCAACGACACTGCCGTCCTCAAAAGCACAGCCGAGTTCGCCAAAGGCAAATATTCTGGCAAAGCCGCGGCATTGATGCACGCACAGATCAGGGCACGTGGGGAATCCATCGGCGTATTGAGCTTCGAATGCGCCACCAATGCGCGGGAATGGACCCTCGAGGAGCAAAACTATGCGAGTTCCCTGGCAGACCTGGTGTCGATTTCCATCGCCAGCGAGGAAAAACAAAAGGCACAGGATGGACTCAACAAGTCGATTGCAATCCTGCAGGCCATCTTTGACCTCTCCGAGACGGGCATCATCGTCGAGGATGCCGACCACAATATCCTCAATTACAACGAGTTATATTTGAAGATATGGGGCATGACCAAGGAGTTTGTGGACACGCAGCCTTACAAGTCGCTCGTGGACCATTGTCTCAGCCAATTGAAAAACTCCACTTCCTACGAGGAGGGACTTCAGAAGCTGAAACTCAGGCCTGGCATGGAGTATGCGGGGATCATGGAGTTTCACGACGGCAAGTTTGTGGAGCGCTATTCCAAAGCCATCCAAATCGGCGAAGATGTCAAGGGCCGGGTGTGGTTTTACCTCGACATCACCGAGCGCAAACGCAAGGAAAATGAGCTGATCAACCGCAACTTTGAGCTAGACAGCTTTGTGTATCGTGCTTCCCATGACCTCAAGGCCCCCCTCAATTCCATCATGGGCCTCATCTCACTGATCCGTGAGGAAAAGGAACTGGACCAGATCCTGGCATTCGTAACGATGATGGACAAGAGCGTGAAGAAGCTCGACGACTTCATCAAGCAACTCACCCAATTCTCCCAAGACGTGCGGCTCAATGTCGTCTGCAAGTCCCTCGATTTTATTCAATTGTTGGAGGAGGTGCTGGCGGATCTCAAATTCATGGACAATGCCGGGCGGCTCACCGTGAACCTGAATGTCGAGCAGACGGGAAAATTCTATTCCGATCCTGTGCGCCTCGGCATCATCCTCGCCAATCTCATCTCCAATTCGATCAAATACCAAGACCTCAAGAAAACGAAATCCACACTGGATATCACCGTGAAGGTCGACGACCTGCAGGCCGAGTGCATCTTTGCAGACAACGGCGTGGGGATCAGTGCAGAGCACTTGGAGAAGGTGTTTGACCTCTTTTTCCGGGCATCGGTGCAGGCCACCGGTACGGGATTGGGCCTTTACATCACCCACAATGCTATTCAGCGGCTTGGTGGAACGATCAAGGTGGCTTCGAAATTGGGTGAGGGCACCACATTCACCTTGATCTTGCCGAGTTTCACCGAGGTGGATGAATTCAAACCCGGACCGCAAGGGCTCATCGACGCCTCCCCTGTGTAAAACCCATTGGTCTAGCTGCCTGATCCTTTGTAACTTGCCGACATGCTACGCCTGCTCCAGCGCCTAGGGCTGCTCATCCTGATTCCGATTGCCTTGCAAGCACAGACTTCCCCGGGAGTCTTGGAGTACTATTCCACGAGCCGCGGCGGGGGCATCCATCAATTGCTGGTGCGCGGCGGCTTTATTTTTGCAGCAGAGGGCAGCAGCTTGGTCGTGTATGACACACGGGAAAGTGTGTACCAACGCAGCTTTGAGCGGCGCTTCCTGAGCCCCATCACCGACATGGCGCTGCACAATGGCTTCCTCTACATCGCTGCCAACCACGATGGCCTCACGAAGTGGGACATCTCGATCCCCATCAAGCCTGCCTTGGTCGGGGAGTACAAACCGACGGACTTTGAGACAGCGTTTCAAAACATGGATTTCAGCGGGGACAGCATTTTCCTAGCTGCCAATTCGTGCGTCTTGATCCTGAAGGAAAGGGGCTCCAGTGACAGCTTCAGGGGCGTGACGGCTTTTGACAAGGTCGGGCGGTTCGCAGAGCAGCCCGAGGGCCACGGCCGGGTGGGTTGCGGTGTGCTGCTGGGCAAGCACTATGCGGCAGCGATCGTGGGCAAGGACAAAGGTGTGGGCCAAGGCATCCATACCTTCCAAATCGCTCCTGAGCAGCGCCTCAATTTTCACCACTACGACAGCGCCGAGCCGGGCCGTCTGCTCAAGCTGGCTTCGGTGCCGCGTATCCTGGTCTTTGGCGGGCCCACATTTGCCACGCAAAGCCACCTGATGGGCATCAATGTAAACGATCCCGCACATCCTGCGCTTTATCTCTGTGATACGATCTTCGGCGGGCGGGGGCAGGCAGCGGTGCAGCCGGGCATCCTGCAAGGCGATACCTTGCTGGTGCCATACAGCGGCGTTTGGGGAGAGCCTTGCGGGGATTTCCCGGCAGGGATCGCCATTTTCAGTGTCAAGGACCCGGCGCACTTGCGGCTGCTCGGGCGCGTGGCCTTGCCGCATGCACCCTTGGCGGTCGCCTGCGCAGGCCGTCGCTTGCATGTGGCCACGGGCGCATCGGGACTCGTGAGCTACGACTGGTCACAATTTCGGGGTGGCGGGCAGTGCCGCGCACTGCCCGAGGTCGGCCGCAGCAGGCAAAATGGGGGATTTTGCACGGGTGCCGACGCACTCGGCGAGAAACTGCTCACGGCCGACGGGGCCGCCGGATTCACCATGCACCTCATCCAAGACCGCAAGACGATTGCCACGCGCACTTTCCAAGACCTGGGACACATCGATCAGGTGAGGCTGCTGGGCGATGGCCTGCATGCTGCTTGCTGGGTGCGGCATGCGGTGGGTGACTCCTTGGTCGTCGTGCGGC
>JANMIM010000472.1:0-3861 GCA_031375795.1 Bacteroidota bacterium | reverse complement strand
ACTACCAAGCCGTCTTTGAGGATGGCGGCGCACAGCTCGGGCTCAATCTGCTTTACAAAAACAGCACCGGCAGGGGCTTCCCCAACCTTCCCGTGATCATGCGTGACTGGCGCGACAGCCAAAACATCGGCCTCACGGCATTGGAATTGGACCTGAAGGTCGGCCCGCGCTTCGGGCTCTTCAATCCACGCATCGGCTGCGACATCTTCTACTGCCTCAAGCGCGACGGTTTCCTGGAGCCGGGCGACAGCTCTAGGCTCAATCGCACCTATGCCATGTTGCCATTTGGCCTGTCGATCGAGGGGCCCACGGGCTACGGCAGCGTCGGATTCGGGATCTTTTACAATGTGGGCCTGAACAATGTCATCAAAGCCCCTACCCCCGGCCTACGCGACTTCGACGGCAGCAAGATCAGGGGCTTGCGGTTTGAGCTCACGATCCTCTTCAATTCCGGCGAGCAAAAGGAAAGACATCCTGTAAAGGTCTTTGATCCCGAGACCGGCGAGGAAATCAAGATGGATGAGCGCTGATGCCCAATTCATCCAAGACGCCTCGACTGCAATTTCACGTAGTTGCTTGCATTTCAGGCCAAATTTCCTACTTTTACTACATCGTTTGCCGAGGCTAGCCAAGGCGAATAGGCGTGAATAAGAACAACTGTCTCCGAATTTTCATCTTTCATCCAAAACGAATTTCTCCCATGAAAAAAACAATTGCCTTCATCGCGTTGATCTTCATTTGCTGGTCGGCCAATGCCACCGTCAATTTTAGAAATGCCAATATTATCCTGTCACCTCCCGGCGGTATCTATGTGGACATCAACAACGATGGCACAAACGATTTTTTGTTCAGTGCCATTACTACAAATCCCAACACTCTCAAGATCAAAGGCGTAAGTGCTGGATCCAAGATGTACACCGATGGAATCGGCCATGTCGTCGGACTCAACGACAGCGTACTTGTGGGCAGCAATTTCCCTGTAAATACCTGGGCCGACAGCTCCATCATCTACCGTTGGGATGGAGGCATTTATCCGTTTGCAGCCGAGACCTGGAGACACATCGGATTTCAAATCTCTTACAATGGAGGTGTTCATTACGGATACATTTATATGTATTTTTCCATGCTGCAATCCATCGGAACTTCGCAAATACTCTGGATCGCCTACGAGGAAACTCCGGGATGGAGCATCAAGTGCGCCTCCCAAATTTCGGTGGGCACCAGCCAATTGGACGATGCGCAATTTCAAGTATCGCAATCGACAGACGCCATCCAGTTTCGTTTTGGCAAGCAGATGCGTGGGCAACTGAGCCTGTATGACATCACAGGCCATGCGGTTTACCATGCAGCCGTGAGCGGCGAATCCAAGGAGCTATCCACGGCCGCGTTGCCTGCAGGCGTGTATTTGGCGAGTTTTGTGTCGGGAAATCGCCGCCTCACACGCAAGTTTGTCGTTCAGCACTGATCGGAATCCGGCTTTGTATTGCCGCAGAAACTGCACATCCAACTTGAGTTTGTTTGAAATGTCACGCTGTCGACTTTTGGACGTTCAATGAGCATCGATCCAGCCAACCGAATTCCCCAAGCCACAGACGATGAGGAGCTTGTGTTTACGATCGCCTCAGATTGGTATGCGGCGGGTATCGAATTTGTGATCAACAAGTCGTTTGTGCGACTGGGAAAACAAATCATGTACTTCGGGGACATCACGCGGGTGCGGCATGGGGCCTTCAACCCCACCAAATACGGCACGAATTTCTTTTTTGTGTTCATGAGCAGCAAGGGTGTCACGATGGAGGTGACCTTCAAGTCCATGACCATTGCAGGGGATCTAGGCAAGAAGTCGTCGATGTTTTTCCAGATCGAGCAGTTTTTGCAACGGAACTACGGCGAGCCGATGATTCAGCGCTTCCATCAGGTCTTGGTCGCAGGCAAACAATTTGCGATGGGCAAGGCCACCGTTTCCAAAAAGGGGATTTCATTTGAGGAAAAGCGCTTGTTTCGCACCGTGACCTTCATGATCGAATGGAAAAACATAAAAATCACCGCCAGTGATACGCCTGGCAGCGTGGACATTTTTGACCAGCAGGACCGTGACATCGCGACCACGCTCTTCTTGGAAAACGAATGGAATGGCCGCTACTTCGCGCAATATTTGCAGCGGCTGCAAAACGATCCAGCGATGATGGCCCAGTTGCTGAATTGAGTTTCGTCCGCAAACGCAAACTTCAATTCCCGGTGCCTAGCCCCCGATTTTCACCATCGCGCGCTTGCTCAGCTGCGCTTGCAGCGCTTGCTGATCCTGAAACTCCGGCAAGCCGCCAAGGCGCTCCTTCTTGCTGCCGACCGATGCCGCGATCAGCGGCCTGATGTCCTCGCCGGCCCGAAATGCTGCCAGCAAATCGGTCTCGTCCTTGGCAAACAGGCAATTGCGCATCTTGCCTTCGGCCGTGAGCCGCAGGCGGTTGCAACCTTCGCAAAACGGCTTGGTGACCGTGCTGATGACGGAAAAAGTCCCCTTGAATCCGGGCACACGATGGGCCTTGGACGTGCTATGGGGTTTGTCGCTCAGCTTCTCGATCGCGAAGCGTGTGCCGATCTTGGCAAGCATCTCGTCGTAGGAAAAGACCTTTTCCCAGTTCCAGGCATTGCCGTCAAAGGGCATGAACTCGATGAAGCGCATGTGCAGGTCGGCCGTCTCGCCGAGCGCCACAAAGTCGATCAATTCGTCCTCGTTGAGGTCGCGCATCACGACCATGTTGACCTTGACCCTGAAGCCGCGCTGCAGGGCGAGGTCGATGTTGGCCTTCACCAATGCGAATTGATCGCGGCGCGTGATGGCGGCAAATCGTTCGGCATCGAGGGTATCGAGGCTGATGTTGAGTGAATGCAGGCCGATTTCTTCAAACACATCGAGGAATTCATGCAGCAAGGTGGCGTTGGTGGTGATGGCGAGCTCGATCGGCAAGCTGCCCAGCTTGCGGAAGATGTCGTGTGCATCGCGGCGCAGCAGGGGCTCGCCACCCGTGAGCCTGATCTTGCGCACCCCGGCCTCGACAAAGACCGACGCGATGCCAAAGATCTCGTCTGCCGTCATGAGCTTGCTCGGCGGCAGGAACCGGATGTTTTCGGGCATGCAATATGTGCAACGCAGGTTGCAACTGTCCACGAGTGAGATGCGCAGGTAGTCATGCCCGCGCCCAAAGGCGTCGATGAGCATGGGACTGATGGGCTGCGTAGACATGGGGCAAAGATAGGGAAATGGGCTTCCAAAAACGACTTGCCAATTTGCTCGGGCGCGCACCGCTTCGAATGATCGACCGTGATGACCAGCATCAAATCCGGCCGGAGACAAAACAAAGGGATCACAACGACATCCCCTTGCCTGCTTACGACCACTGATCCCCAAGAAACCACGTCGGCAATTGTTCCGTAGAGAAGTGTTCCGTTTTCCTTATTTTTACACGATGAAAAAGATCGGATTCGCCTTGCTATTCCTTGGGTTGATGTCTTCGCTCACGGCCTTTGCCCAGCCCATCGGCAAGAAGATCCTCGTCGAGAAGATCACGAGTGCAGGCTGCCCGAGCTGCCCCAATGGCGACCTCGTCCTTCACAGCTTTGTAGACAACGACTCCAATGTGATCCCGGTTGCGATCCATGTGAACAATGCAGGGCACGTGGACAGGATGTTTTCGGTGGACGGCGACTCCATCCTCGCCGATTACCTCTGGGCCCATCCGACCCTCATGGTCGACCGGTACAAGTATGCAAGCGTGCCCTATGTCGCCGGCACCTCTGGCAGTTGGGGGGCGATGATCAATGAGCGCAAGCAGGCACCCATGATCGGCACCATCGGCGTGA
>JANMIM010000468.1:0-3383 GCA_031375795.1 Bacteroidota bacterium | reverse complement strand
CTTTCGCAGCTGAATTCGGGAAATCGGCCACCGATGCGGCTCCAAGTGTTGTGGTGAATGCTCAGGCTATCGAGTGCATTGCCATTGGCGTTGTAGTTGGTGAGCATGCCGCCACGGTCGTAGTGCTCGCCGATGGTCTCGGCGAGCAGGCAGTTTTGGACGGTGATCGCCGATGCCCGCGAGAGGTCCACCGCCTCGTCGGCGTTGTGGGCAAAGGAGCAATGGTCCACGATCGCGCCATGCACGCCGCCGAGGGTGATGCCGTCGCCGCTCACCCAGTTGCTCGTGACATGGGTCTGTGGATCGCCAGCCCGTGACCTGATGTGGCGAATGATGAGGTTGTCTGCCGAATGCCCGGCGTCGTTGTAAGCGCTGAGTCCGCGCAGCACGATGCCGTTGGGCGAGGTTTGGCCAGCGATCGTCACGTCGCCGTTGCCCACAGGTATCTCTGCGCTGCCGTCGATGACGCCGCTGCATTGAAACAAAATGTACCTCGGTCCAGGGGTGTCGAGGGCCGCTTGCAACGAGCCTGGCCCACTCACATTGGTATTGGTGACAAAGATCACCTGACCGCCGCGACCCCCTGAAGTATAGGCGCCGAAACCCTCGGCGCCAGGAAAGGATAGCAATTGTGCATGCGCCATTTGCGCCACGAGGCAAAGTGCCAGCGCCAAAATCGTCGATGTAATTGTCTTACATTTCATAGCAATGTCCATGTTTCTAAAGGTGAAGGATGATGAATTTCCGCCCGCCAATCCGTGCACAAATCCAGCGGAGGATTAGGACAAAACTAGGCTAAAGCCCCTGCCAAGGCCTTCAAAATCGCGACAAAAACCAGCACAAATGCGACAAAATACGTCCTTGGAGGAGAATTTGGGCCGATTCGAATGAAAAATCAGATAAAAGCGCCCCGCAGCATGTCGGCCTTCTGCCGTTCCCCTCTCAGCAACTCGCTTGACTCTGCGAACCGGCGCCTGTCCCGAGCAAGGTCGAGGGGCGCCCTCTGCGGTTCCGTTGCAGAACACTAGGCACCGAACCCAAACCGTCATTCCATTCGCAACGCTCCATTCATTTCCCATTCCCCCGCATTACCCCAAAAACTCCCGAGGCGACAACCCATGGTACTTTTTAAAGACCCGGCTGAAATAGGAACTGTCGCTGAAGCCGAGTTGCCATGCGGCTTCGCTCACATTGCATTGGCCGCCGCGCAGCAGCTCTGCCGCGCGTTCCATTTTGATGAGCACCACAAAGTTGCCCGGACTCATGTCCATCTCGTCCTTGAACAGCCGCTGCAATGTGCGCAGACTCAGCGCACATTCCGCCGCCAAATCCTCCATTTTCAATTCCTGATCCAAATGGGCCAAGACATATTGTCGGCACCTTTCGATCTGCGGGGCCAGGGATCCTGCATTGGTTTCGGTCACAGATTGGGAATCTGACGCATCTGGAAAGGGAGCTTGTTCATTAGCGTGGCGATCATCCTCCATGGCGATTGGTGGCTCATCAGTCCCCGCCATCGTTTGCAGCGGGGGCTGGCTACGTGCCGCCTCGCCGCGTGAAAGTTCCCGCATGAGCGCAGGTCGCACCGCGCTGCGCGGCAAGACATCCCGCAGCTGCCTGATGCGGTAGCCCTGCCAGCCAATGATCGAGGCAGCCCCCATCACCAAACCCAATACGATCCAAATCCAATAGGGCAGCAAATCCTTCGCAATCTGCTGCTGCATCGACGGACCCCCGGCCAGGGAAAATTCGCGCCAGTGGTCGGGAAAGCTGAAATCGCGGTAATCGTCCCAATTGCTGGCAAAAAAGCCCGGCAGGTGTCCGCCATCGGGAATCGTCGCCAAGTCGACAAGCGAATCGACGTCGTCCACGCAAAAATCGATCTTCAGCCGCATCCCCGCCCGTGGCACTGCGCCCAGTCCCGCAAAGGGAATCGCCATTTCCACCGCAAATCCCGGCCCATGTCCCTCTGCTGCCTCGACCAGCCGGCTTGCCTTCTGAAAGGCCACCGTCGCGATGCCAAGTTCCTTGGGCGCCACCTTGCTGGAGTCCAAGATGGAACTTTTGTCGCCCTTGAGCACCGCAGCTTCGCCTCCATTGTCGACGATAAATTGATAGTCGTTGATGTCCATGCGCTTGCCGCTGTCGTCGAGCGGGTCAATGTACAGCTCCACGGCATCGTTGAGGTAGAGCAGGTTGGAATCGGTCGTGAGGCGAATCACCTGTGCGTCGTAGACCTCGGCATAGAGGTAGAGGTATTGCTCGTCCCATGCAAATTGTACACTCACGCTGTTGGCATTGGCGGGAATGTGATTGGCTTGGGTGAATCGGATCAGGGAATCTTGAGGCCAATCGGTGCCCAAGCCATCGACGACCGGTGCAGGCTCAGTATAGGGAATGGTGGGGATCGGATTTTGTGACATGCCCAAATTGCTGCAAAGCGTCCCAGCAATGACGAACATGACCAGCCGAGCCAGTGAATGCCCCGCCAGCCTAATCCTTCCTGTGTGAGGACGGCGGGTATGCTTATTTTCCATCGCCTTTTTCAGCATCGTGCCAAAAATAGGTGTGATTGGATTCAAAGGAAAATTTGTCTCCTATCAATCCAATTTTACCGACGCGAACAAGCACTTGTGAAAGCTTCACGATGGGATAAGCATGCCCCGTCTCCTGCGGGGGAGCAACGTCATACTCAATAATTCACTGTGCAATTCGGAAGCCATGCTTTGACTTGCTGTACGAGCATTTCTATATCCACTCCACTGACAGTCATGGGGTTGCGACCAATACCAAGGTATCTGAGTTTTTTCATGTTTTTGATGCAGCTTGGCAACTTGGTGAATTGATTCCCTGCCAAATCCAGCGTTTCCAGCTCCTGCAACTTGGAAAATTCCGTGGGGAGGTCCTTGAGCAGACAATCACTTAGGTGCAACTCTTTCAAATTGCTCAAATCCCCCATTTCAGTTGGCAGGGAGGTGATCTTTGTGAACCAAAGATGAATGACCTCCAAATTGGTGCAATTGCCAATGGAGGCTGGCACAACGGCGAGTTTGCTTGACGCGATGTCCAAGGTCCGCAATTTGGTCAATAAGCCGATTTCATTGGGGAGCGTCGTGCATTCGTTGCGACCTAGGCGCAGAATCTCCAGGTTCTTCAAATTCCCCAATTCCGGGGGGAAGTTTTTGAATTGATTGTCTCTCAGGTCGAGCGATTGCATTGCGCTGAGTTGGAAGAATTCTGTCGGGATTTGGGTCAGTTGGTTGCCGATCAATGAAGCTTCCTTTAGGTTTGCAAGCAGCCCCAATTCGCTCGGCAAAGCCGTGAGGGCATTGTCGCCGATCCTCAAAGTCTCCAAAGCCTTCAATTGCCCGATCTCGCTGGGG
>JANMIM010000431.1:0-1961 GCA_031375795.1 Bacteroidota bacterium | reverse complement strand
GGGGAAACAACCCATTTGGCCTGGTGACCAATCCAAGCTGGAGCGTGGGCGGATCCAAATCCAACGGCAACCTCTTTGAGCCGCGTGACGCCCAAAAAGGCGCCTCGGTTCGTGCCCTGCTTTATTTCCTGTTTCGCTACCAAGACTACCAAAACTTCATTTGCAACATGGAGCCCGTCTTGCGCAGTTGGCATGCCCTCTATCCGCCCGATGCCGTCGAGAAAAAACGCAACGACGACATCATGACCTTCCAGCGCAACCGCAATCCTTTTGTGGACCATCCAGAGTTCATGGACCGCATCGCCAGCCTGTGCAGTGTGAACAATGGCGACACCTCGCCGATCGCCGAGTGGGTGTCTGACTCGCTCAACTATGGCATCGTGGCCTCGGGCAGCAGTGTCGACGGCTACTACGCAATTGCCAATCAGGGCATTGACGATCTGGTATTGAGCAATATGGCCCTGAGCAGCCCCGAATTTACGTTCATCGGCAACCCGCCTGCGTCGATCCCAAAAGACAGCATCGCCCTCATCTCGGTACGCTTCACTCCTAGCGGCGCCAATCAAAACTACATGGCCGACCTCACATTTGACACCGACGCACCCGGCACGCCCAACCGCACGGTACACTTGATCGGCAACAGTTTTTTTGTGAGTGCCCCAGCGCCATTTGTCAAGGGAAATCTCAAGATCTTCCCGCAGCCCGCCCATGACATGGTCACCCTGTCCTTCGCGGGCGCCCATCCCGACGGAAAACTTACATTGTGCAACCTCCACGGCCAATCGCTGCGTATGATGCCTGTATCGCGTGGGCAATCACAGCTGCAGATTCCAGTCAGTGGGCTGGCAACGGGCATTTACATGCTCCACCTGCAATTGGGAGAGGCGCAGTTTGTAGAGAAATTGGTTGTCGAATGATCGGATTGATGCACCTGAAGAAAATTTTTGCCGTCATTTTGCTCTTGGGCATGTACTTGATTTCGCCTGCGCAGATGTCGGTGAAGCAGGACAAGCAACCCACGCAATTGGTCAAGGAGGTCTTGGTCGGCAAGGGGATCTTGGTGGACAATGTGCGCTTTGCGGGCATGATTGCAGCACTTGGCGAATTTTCGAATCCCGCCGCACAGCCTTTTTTTGCCAGCGGCATCGTCTTGAGCACGGGTGCCGCAGCCGACATGGTGGGTCCCAATGACAATCCCAAGACCTCGACGGTGAATGGCAGCCCAGGGGACAAAAACCTCTATACCTTGGCCGGTGGCCGCACATTTGACGGGGCCTCGCTGCAATTTGACTTCAAGGCAGAGAAGGACAGCGTCACGTTCAACTTCATTTTTGCCAGCGAGGAATACAACGATTACGTGGGCTCGACCTTCAACGACGTCTTTGCCCTGGTCCTGAGCAGCACAAGCACGGCCCCCAAAAACCTCGCCGTGATCCCTGGCACGACCAAGCCGATCACCGTGAACTCGATCAACCCCAATGAAAACCGGCAGTATTTTGTCGACAACAACCCATTTACCCTCGTAGGCCGCATCAATGAAAGCGCCAAGGCCAACCTGAACCAGGCCGTGCTCGCCAATTTTGAATACGATGGCATGACCAAGGTGCTCTCGGTCGGATTTCGGGTCGTGCCACGGCAGGTCTACCATTTCGAGATCGTGGTCGCCGACGCTGGCGATGGCACCGTGGACTCGGCGGTTTTGCTCGAAGGCGGCTCTTTTAGGAGTCTGGAGCAGGAAAAACATGCCATTCGCCGGGCGCAGATTGCAGCACAACACCGTGCCGACAGCCTCGCGCGCGTGCAGGTGGTCACGGATTCGCTTGCGCGCGTCGCAGCCATCGCCGACAGCCTGGAATTGGCGAACAAGCTCCGGCTGGAAAAAATCGCCCAGGAGGAGGCCGAGGCAGACCGCCTTCGGCGATCCAACCGCGCAAGGCTCGACAGCATTGCCTCGGTGGAAT
>JANMIM010000417.1:0-6128 GCA_031375795.1 Bacteroidota bacterium | reverse complement strand
ATTTCCACCAAATACACCTCATCACGCAAGCCAATGGTGGAAAATGGGAGGTGGTGCGGGCCTTTCCCTTTGCTATCTTTGGAGATGGGCATGCCTGATGGCTGTCATAGAATCGTTGAAAATGAAAAAAAGATTTCTTCCCTTTTTCTTGCACTTGTTGACCGTTCTTTGTTTCACCCAGCATGCCACTGCACAGTGGGCCACAGTGTACCAAGACCCCTATGCGACATTTGCCGATGCAGCCTTTCCCACCGACCTTCTCGGCTATGTCGCTGGGCATGACAGTGGCGGAGCATGCATATTGCGCACGACAGATGGTGCACAAACCTGGACCAAACGTTACATCGCTGGCTGGAGTTTTATGGACAAGATCGCCATGGTCAATGACTCGGCGGGGTATGCCATCAAGGGCGGCGCGCCTGTGCAGATCATCAGGACCACCGACGGATTCCAAACCTATGTCATGCACAACTTGGACTCCTCATTTGTCGTGGAATCCCTGCAATTGCTCACCGACTCCACGGGCTTGTACCTCAACAATGGGGGGAGATTGCGCCGGTTCAAGGACCATGGCGCCTCCTACGTCTACCTCGCCGACACCCTGTTTGCGGGCCAAAACCTGCAATTGGTGACACCACAGGCAGGCTATTGGGATACCGGTACGGGCCTGCTCAAGACGGTCAATGGCGGCCTCACTTGGGCGATGGCAAACCCCAATCTCGGCTTCAACAATGTCGTGTTTCGGTTTTCAGATCCGTTGAGAGGCTACTTTTCAGATGCCGTCAACGTTTACCGCACCATCAACGGCGGCGGCTCATTTGCCCTGCTAGATTCATTTCCCAACGTCTACGATATTGCAACGCAAGGCAACACTATCTGCATGGCAGCCAACGACAGCGGCAAGGTCGCCATCACGATCGACGGCGGACTTACATGGCAACATGAAAACACCGGCATCAATTGGATCGCACCAGAGCGATACAGGTGCATCATCACGCCCGGCGGTGAATCGTATCTTTATTGCGGATATTGCGGTGAAATTCGCAAGCGGCAGGACCGCATCTCGGCGGTGGCGCCTGCAGCCCAAAACGCCTTTTTCGCCTATCCCAATCCATTTGGCGAGGCTTGCACCCTGGATTTTGAGGGGGTGGTCGAGTCGGTCGACATCCGTTGGGTCGATTTGCTGGGCCATGAGGTCAGAAGCATGAATTTCTCCGGGCAATCGTTTCACATGGAGCGCGGTGACCTACCCGCAGGGCTCTACATCGTGTACTTGAGCAGTCAAGGGGAAATGATTGGGCAGTTGAAGATGGTCGCTCGATAATTCGTAACTATGCGGGGGAAGGAAGTTGATTGACCAATCACGGTTTGCACAGTATTGTTTTTTGGAATCCAACACATGAATACCCTGCTGCTTCAATACCTCGCACAGATCCCTGGCCTTACGGATGCCGAGAAATCGGTCATTGCCCAGCACATTCCCGTGATGGGCTGCAAAAAGGGCGCACTCCTGCTCAGCGATGGCGAGGTTGCCTCCAAATGCTATTTTGTGCTCCAAGGTTGCATCCGGCAATATGTGCTCTTGGACGGGGAGGAGAAAACCACGGCATTCTATACCGAGGAGCAAGCGGCCGTGGCCTTCACGAGCTACACGCAAGGTGTGCCGGCAAATCTCTACTGGGTTTGTGTGGAGGATTGCGTTTTGATCGTGGGCGAGCAGGCGAAGGAGCAGGAAATGTACCAGCAATTCCCGCAATTGGAGACGATGACGCGGGGCATGATGGCGTCAGGTTTTGGGAAGCAACAAGAGGAATTTGCGACTTTCATCGTGTCCTCGCCCGAGGAGCGCTACCGCAATCTCCTCGCGTCGCGGCCCAATCTGCTGCAACGGGCGCCGCAGCACCAGATTGCGAGTTACCTCGGTGTCACGCCCGAGTCCCTGAGCCGCATCCGCAAGCGCATTCATGGGCGGAAATGATGCGCAAGTTCATGCATAATATTGCAACTGATTAAAATTAGAAAATAAGTTGTTAGTCGGCCCACCCCAAAGCTCTGTTTGGGGGCCGACGAACGATATTGGCCGTCCAACAATGATTCGGCGGCGCCGGATCTTGAATCAGAATGCTCGTTCGTCGGCCCTCAGCTTTGTATTGGGGAGGGCCGACGAACAGGTGCCGAGTTTGGCTTGGACCCATCTGCCGGCATAATATGGGGCCGATCAAAATTTGATTCGCTAGGCCTCCAGAACCTTCCTCCCCTTGACCAGCAACCAAATCGCCAAACCCACCTCACCCACAATCGCAGGGATGGCGCCGATCGCCGTGATCGCCCCAAAATTGACCGCATAATCCGGGACCAACAATTTCCCCAAATTGTCTCCGATGTACACAAATCCGGCGACGAATAGCATGACAGCCAGCCACTTGGGCACGCGCCCGGATTGCCAGCTGAGCCTGCCCAGCGCCACCACATGCAACCCAAAGATCGCCAATGCCATCGCCCAAGCCGATTCAAAGGCCTTGAATTGAAGCATCGCCAGGTGCTGCAATTGATCTGTGCTCCAAAAGGCGTCGGCGCTGCCTTGAAGCATCAGATAGCCCTGAAACAGCGGGTACAAGGCGGCCGCAAACATGGCGGCATACAGCAACCGAAACCAAGCCGTCAGTACGGAAAGCCGCTGATTCACAGGTTGGAAGAATACGTACAATCCCCAGGCCGTCAGCACATCGCAGACCAATATCACCCAATAGCTCAGCAGCCCGATGCGTGCTGCAAACCCATTTTCAGCGAGGTTGACCGTCGTGGTTGCCGCATCGCCCGCAATGATCAATCGTGTGCGGAAACCCATTTCGGCGACCATTGCAGCCACCGCCATCACGAGCAGGGCGATCCCCGCGACCTTGGCGGCCTGACCTTGTGTGAGGCCCTTGGGCCCCGTAATATTTTCGGTGTGATTCAACGTATTCATTGCCTTCAATTGTGTTTTTTGAACTTAACGCTGCAAAATTAGGTCCCCGAGGGCTGCCGATCCGTTGACTTTGGGTAAGAAGTGGCGTAGGTGCAGAGGCCGAATGGCTTTTGCATATTTGTTTGACAGCCGGAGCATGCCCAAACAAAGCCGATTCATGCCCTTGCTTTTCCCGTGGCTGCAATCTATCTTTGGTACAAGCCCTTAGGAATTAAATTTCAATAACTTCCAACATTATGCTTGTCTTTTTGGCCCCTGACTGCGTTGCAAAATTGGTCCGTAGCGCTGCTACGAACCAATTTTGCGCCTTGTCAGGAGCCAAAAATCCTACGCATAAAAGTTGGAAGTTATTGAAAAATCATTCCTTAGCCAAAATGTCAATCGAAATGCGAATGCCAAAGCGTTGGAATGCCAGCGATTCGGATTCCTTTTCAGGCGAGCAACGTCATTCAGAAAACACTTGACAATAAGTAAATGATGGGAAATTGGGGACAGACATGCTATGTACGCTGTGCAGACAAACAAAAGGTATCCGCAGCCTTGGCCGCAGTGTTTCAACGTGAAGGCAAGAGCAGGACCGGCCGCCCGGCCGAACGCAAGATCGACTACCGCAATTACAACGAGCCCATGCAATATGGCAAATCCTACGACAGCGATTTGTGGGGTTTGGTGCTCATCGATGGTACAAATGGATGGACGGCGATCCAAACCGCACCTTTGGAGCTGCTCGTGGAGGAGGGTGCGGAGGAAGGACAAATGAGGCTTGCCGAGTTGGCGTTGGAACTGAAAACCGAATGCATCTATTTCGGGATGTACGACAGCTCAGAGGCCATCATTGTGGAGGCTACCAAGGATGGCAGCTTTGCAATATCGGGTTTCCGAGATATCGGCGATGACGACGAAATGCCCGGAACCTTCAACGGATTTCCACAGGAGGAGGAAGAAATGACGGCGCATTTCCAACTGATTCCCAAAAGCGAACTTCAGCCATCGGCGCCTACACCTGCTTGGTCATTGGTGCAAAAACTGTTTGACATGGAGCAATTGGAACGCGAACATATTTCGCAGGAGTCATTTGCGGAGGCTTTGGGAAGATTGTTGTGTGGGCCAGGATTTGCACATTGGGAAAATGGCCTCCAGATGCTATATCTCATTCCGCATCGGGAAATCAATGGCCCGCAATATTTGGAAGCCTATTTCAGGGGAAGTTCCTACTTTGCAGGCTCAGAAAATTGATGGCTTGGTGGAGGAAATTGGCCCCCTTTTGCAATCGAATATTTCGTACCTTACGCAATGATTGTCCCTATTCACCCACTGAAAAATTGAGCAACTATGAAGACCTTTCTCCCCGTCACTTTGTACAACTATTACCCGCAGACAGCGATCTCGCTCTGCGTGACCTCCTACCTCGACATCGCCCAGATTCCTTCCCAGGTAAAGGCGATGGGCCTCGACGTGGTATGGGGTCCCGCCCGCAAGCTCAGCCTCTTTGACGTGCCCTACAGCCTCGCTTTCATCGCCCGCAATGCCACCACCAACGAGCATTGGGTCGTGGTGAGGGGCACGGACCCGATCAGCCTCACGGCTTGGATCACCGAGGACTTCAGCGTCGGCGCCACCGTCCCATTCAACTTGTATGCACCCCACGCTCCCGAGGCCGCGCGCGTGTCCAAAGGCACCGCCGACGGGCTCAACGACTTGCTCTCGCTACCCGACCCCAACACGGGCGAGCACATGCGCGAATTTCTGCTCAAGCAAGACATGAGCTATGTGTACGTGACCGGGCATAGCCTCGGCGGCACGCTCACCCCGCCCACTTTTGCAGCGATCAGCAATGCGCTGCATGGCGACAAAGCGCCTGAAAACATGGCCATGTGGTCATTTGCCGGCCTCACCTCGGGCAACCAGGAATTTGCCGACTACATCGACGTGCTCACGCAAAACGGCAGTCCAGAGAATACATTTGCATGGCGCTTCCGCAATCCCCTGGATATTGCGCCCCTGTTGTTTGAAAACCTCGATCAGGTCAAGAACATCTATGACCGCGCCGGCATCCAATTCAAATCCATGGATTTCATCTTGCGCGGCCTGCTCGAAGACCTCTTTGACCGCTCCAAAGGCAAGGGATACGCCCAGCCCAATGGCGAAATGCTCCTGTGCCGCGAATTCAGCGAGATCGACGACACTTGGGTGAAGCAGGCCCTGCACCAACACCACGGCCCGACGTATCAGCATTTGGTGTACAAGGAATTTCCAGTGAATTTCCCCTTGGGGAGCTGAGGAGCCTTGAATTACCTGCCACTGAGGTGGCAGGTAATTCATTGGCCGATTGCGCAGTGATCAATGGTGGCTGTAATTCATCGTGCAGGATAGGATTGATTTTTTGGCCAGCTGCCAATTAGGGTTTGATTGCGTTGGCTCAGGCACTTGCACGTTCATCGCCCATTTCCTTTCTTTGAATGATGAGCGTGGCTATTAGAAATCGAAAGGCGACATTGGCGGAATTCGTTGAATACCTGGATTCCAGCGACCAAAAGGCGGAATGGCTGAATGGCGAGATTTGGGACTTGGCAGGTGCGATGCCTGCGCATGCCTTGATTGCGGGCAATATCCATGGAGAACTGCGGAATAGCTTGAAAGGCTCAGGTTGCTCCGCCTACCCAAGTGATCTCACGATACAACTTGCTCCAGACGGGGATATTGTGTTTCCTGATCTCTCAGTGATCTGCGGCGAACTTCAAACTTCCTTGAAACGCAAGGACTTTGTGCGGAATCCGACATTGGTGGTCGAAGTACCCTCCAAGGAACGCGCAGATTATGACAGAGGTGAGAAATTTGCGAAATACAGATCGGTCCCCAGTCTCAAGGAATATGTATTGGTGGATCAATATTCGATCAAGGTGGATGTTTTTTTTCGCACGGAGAGTGGTCTTTGGGACATCCAGACCTACAGTGACATCAAGGAAAACGTTTGTTTTCAATCGATCAAGGTAGCCGTCGAGATGGCCGAAATCTATCGGGACGTGGTGTTTGAGTGAGCGCTTCGTGGGATTTGAATTTGAGTCGTAGAGGCAAGCGAATCTATTTCCGACATTCCTCAATGATGATAGACATAGATCCACGACGGCCCCACGTAGCCCATAAAGGTCGAAGCCGTCAC